>NZ_JBYTBS010000023.1:0-99457 GCF_058789495.1 Paenibacillus sp. FW126-R14
TCGGGACGTAGCTCAGCTTGGTAGAGCACCTGCTTTGGGAGCAGGGGGTCGCATGTTCAAATCGTGTCGTCCCGATAACACGCGGGTGTAGTTCAATGGTAGAACTTCAGCCTTCCAAGCTGGTAGCGTGGGTTCGATTCCCATCACCCGCTTCACAACAAGAAAGAGCCACCTTCGGGTGGCTTTTTCTTTGTGCTGCGGAGGGGAGGGGAGAGGGCCGTAGCCCCCTCATCTCTTGGCAAACCAAGATGAAAGCGGTATACTTTAATTTGTTAACGTGTGCATACCGATGAGACAATATCAATGAAATGAGGCTGGTCACTATGAAGACGAAAAAGCTTGGAAATGCCGGATTCGACATCTCGACGATGACATTTGGCTGCTGGGAGCTGGGTGGAGGGCCGTGGGAGTTTACGAACGATCAAAACAACATCGAGCTCATTCGCAAAGCCTTCGAGCTTGGCATCACAACGTTCGATACGGCTGAAGGCTACGGGAATGGACATTCCGAAGAAATTGTCGGAGCCGCTTTGGCAGATATCCGTAAGCAATGTATCATCACGACGAAGGTGAGTCGAAGCAATCTAAGTCCTCAGGATGTGCGGAGATCGGCAGAAGACAGTTTGAAACGTTTAAATACAGATTACATAGATATTTATTACATTCACTGGCCAAG
The DNA here is from genome assembly GCF_058789495.1 of Paenibacillus sp. FW126-R14. Classification (NCBI taxonomy): domain Bacteria; kingdom Bacillati; phylum Bacillota; class Bacilli; order Caryophanales; family Paenibacillaceae; genus Paenibacillus; species Paenibacillus sp. FW126-R14. The sequence continues at coordinate 677 of NZ_JBYTBS010000023.1, forward strand.
CTTTGAAATCCCGGTGCAGGAAACACTTTCCGAATTCGTAAAGCTGAAACAGGAAGGCTTGATTCGGGCAATCGGCGTATCCAATTTCTCTTTGGAACAGCTGAAGGAGGCTGTGAGCTATGCGCAAATCGATGTAATTCAGCCGGAATACAGCTTGCTGCACAGAGCGATCGAGCAAGAGATTGTGCCTTTTTGCCGGGAGCATAACATTGGCATAATGAGTTATAGTTCGATTGCGAAAGGGATTCTGACGGGGGCTTTCCACCTTCATGGCAAGACGCTGAAAGACGGAGACTTCCGCAAGGAGAGAAGGCTCTTCCTAACAGAGCATCTGCAGGCGGAGAAGGAACTTTTGGCGGTAATGAAAGAAATAGCGGATGCCAAGGAGACCAACGTTACACAAATCGCCATTGCGTGGCTGCTTCACCAGGAGGCGCTTACTTCAGCGATTATAGGCACGCAGGATGAACATCATCTTGAAAACAATATCCAAGCGGCATCACTATCATTATCTTCTTCAGAGCTGGAAACTTTGAACACGGTCAGCGATCAAGTGCTGTCTGTGATTGGCTACTAACGGCTGAACTCCTGAAAGGACGACGAACTCGTTTATCCTTGTGGGAAAATATCGCAGCAGCGCCAGTAAAAAAAGGTTGACTGGAAAAACTTACTACGGCGCAAAAGTTGTATCTAGTAAATAAACTATGCTAGTCTAACATAGACAAAAAATGCCGAATCTTGGAGCAGCAAAAGCTCCGGTACGGGGGACTTCTTTACTTGGGGTGAATGAGCGCCGCTAATGCGAGCGTACTAGGGAAAACCTCTTCCCGAACCCGTCAACTAACCTCGGAGGCGTCAAGGAGGCAAGGTTTTGAAATCTTTTTCTTCACGTCTTATTTGTTCATGCGCAATTCTTTGCGCCGCAGTTCCTATGTTTACAGCACATGACGCCCAGGCTGCCGCACCTACGGACCGTTCTGTCAAGGTTCAGGTCAATGACGATCTGCTGCAGTTTCCGGAAGTGCAGCCGTACATTGATGACAAGGGCATCATGCAGGTGCCGCTTCGAGTTCTGTCCGAGAAGCTGGGTTATCAGGTGAGCTGGAAGAAGCTGGAGAATGAGATTGAGGTCACGCTGATCAATAAGCAGCAGTCGATCTTACTCGTTACAGATCAGCAGCAAGCGGTTGTAAACAGCAAGAAAATCAGTATGGAAAGCAGTCCAACCGTGTACCAGGGGAATACATATGTGCCGCTGCGTTTCATCACGGAAACCTTCGGTTCGCCGATTGAATGGAATGAAGCTAACCAGATCGCGATTGTGGATGTGGACGGGAGGTCGCACAAGCCTGCCTGGATCGCACCGCCGCCGGCACCCAAAGCCGCTCCTGCCCCTGTTGTTCCGTCTGTGACGGAGCAAATTATCCAAACGGCAAACGCTTATATGGGCGTGCCTTATGTATGGGGAGGGACAACGCCGAACGGATTTGATTGCTCCGGTTTTGTGCGGTTCGTGTACCAAGCGAAAGGGATCGACCTGCCTCGTACGTCAGTGGAAATGCATGATGAAGCAGGCACAAGAGTGACGGATTTGAAGATCGGGGACCTAGTTTTTTTTGCTTCAAAAACGGTTAATCACGTGGGTATTTATCTCGGCAATGATCAATTCATATCAGCGACTACATCCAGAGGCGTGGCTGTAGACAGTCTTTCGAGCTCTTATTGGAGAGCGAGATATGTCGGAGCGAAGAGAGTTTTGTAAGAATAGGATTATCGAACACTTGTTTTCAATGTCATTCGAATGAGGGGCATAGAAGGCGAGTGTTTTTTTTCGTCCGCGGAGTCATGCGATTTTTATCGAAATTTTATGTTTTTTAGCCTATAATGAAGAAATGCTTGGAAGAAAGAAAGAGCAGGTGAACACGAGCACATGCAATTAAGCGTCTGGAAGAGCTGGTTTTATAAAAAGAGACATTCGAATAAAGCAGATAGCATGTATACCGTGGATAAAGGTCCTGCGATGCCAGAGGAAGTCCGGGAAGTCATTCAGCAATTTTTCCGCACTTACAATCATTTCAAAGGCGCTAGAAGCTTGCAAACGGATACGTTTATAAAAGAAGTATTTTACGCAACGAAGCAAGATCCGGGGGATCAAAGCACCATTGAAGAGATGGAATCCTATATCCAACATAAAAATGTGCTGCGATTGCGGTTGAAATCCTATGTCATCGATGAATATTTAAGCCTGGGCGAGAAGATCTGTATGATTGGCGTTACGCGGGAATTCAGCAACAATCATAGAAATCGCGTGCTTTATTTTCTAATCAAAGAAGGCCAGTCTTGGAAGTTTCATCATATCGCAAGGTCCCATCATGGCACTATCCTGGATAAATTTCAGATCAGAGAACAAACGGGTTTTGTCGTAGGCAATGAAAAAGCCGCTCTCCTCTTCCTGACGCACTCCAGTTCCGCAGATGCCTCCACCTTTATAACGGGTGATTATGTGCATGCCGAGGGATATTTGGAAGTGGAGCAAGAGGCAAGCAGCCATTTGTATTATCGGGTTGTTCGAATGAACCGTGTTCACTAGAGAACAAGAATCTCGCCACAAGCCGTGAAGGTAAGCTTTGCTCTGTCGAGTAACGCTTATTTGGCGTTAGGGTGCTTAAGCGCTATAGGTTAGCGCCGGGTATTTCTTTTTAGTTCGCGAAGAGAATAGAAGGTTCCTCTCCAGTAAATCCCGCCTTGCTTCCAAGTAAGCCACACCGAACGAGCAATGGTGTAGACCAGCAGCGAAGCGCTGACAGGCAGCAGATAGGCTTTATCCCCTTTCATGCTCATGAGGCGGGACATCAGCCTGCGGTAGAGCCAGATTTGCATCATAACAGCAACCGCATAGACCGATCCGCGCCAATCCCAGAGGAGAAGGAGACCGAACCACGGGAAAATGAACAAGCCAAGCTGTCCTATACAAGCGAGCAGGGCGAAGGCGTAGCTGTAACGGAAGCCGGAAAAAAGGTTTTTCTCCAGTCCGATTACGGCCTCTTGAAGCGAACGGTACCATTCGACCTGGAGCAAATGTTTGGCGGAGAGCACCCGCTGCCGGAAGCCGGATCTTTTAAGGCAAACGCCCAGTTGCAAATCATCGTCAGGTCTTAACGCGATCGCCCGATGCGTACCAATCGCTTCATAAGCATTCCTGCTCACCATATTAAAGGCTCCGATTCCGATGCCCGGTCCCCGGGAATTGTCGACATTGGCACGCCAAGGACGCACAAATAATGAAAATGAGAACAGAAAGAAATGAACGAAACCTTTGAGGAGTGGGCCTCTCGCCGTCATATTCGGAGTCAGCGTGAGATGGTGTACGTCATTATCCTTCATATAAGTGACAGCATCGGTTATCGTGCCCGGGGCAAAAAGGATATCCGCATCCGTAAACAGCAAATACTGCCCCCTGGCTTGCAGATAGCCTTGATATAGCGCATGATTTTTGCCAAGCCAGCCTTCCGGGAGGGTGGTGATGTGAATGATTTGCAGCTTGATAGGCATATCATTTTTGCCCTCGGACCATTTGCGCAGCTCCTCCAGCCGGACACCGGTAGCATCCCGGGAGCGGTCGTTCACGGCGATGATTTCGAGGCGCGGGTAATTTTGCGAAAGAAGATGCCGGACGGTTTCACGGATTGTGCCTTCTTCTTCTTTGGCAGCGATAATGACAGAGACAAGCGGAGGCTTGTCCGGATATTTGGCGGATGCAGGCAGGGTTCGCAGGGCACGCAGTCCTTTTTGCACGTCAACAGCGGCATACAGCCAATAAAGGAGCGTCAGAATAGCGATGATACCGAGAGTGGACACACGATACCTCCTTGTGGAAGAATAGAAGTTGATCGCATTATATCATTCATCCTTAGTAGGGGGAAATTTTACAGAAGCTTGTGGGAGGTAATGATAGATGGAGGAGCCGCGCAGTACACCGGAGCGATTTTGGAAAAAAATGAATGGCGGGCAATTGGCCCTGTTTCTTGAAGCCATTGGTCGCACGTCTGGGATGGAGCCGAATGCGCTCGCTTTCGTATGTATCGGGACAGACCGGTCGACAGGCGATGCATTGGGTCCGTTAGTAGGAAGCAAACTTGCTGAACTTGGGTATCCTCATGTTATAGGGACGCTGGAAGCACCTTGCGATGCCAGTAATATTACGGCGAGGCTGCAGGAAATTCCGCAGGGCAGTGTCGTTATCGCGATCGATGCTTGCTTAGGTCAAAAGCTGTCTGTCGGCATGTATCAAGTGTCGAATCAGCCTCTGGCTCCAGGAAAGTCGGTCGGCAAGGATTTGCCTCATGTCGGCGATTATACGATTGCCGCAATTGTCAACGTGGATGGCCCCAGACAATACAATGTTCTGCAAACTACATCGCTTTACAGGGTTATGAACATGGCGGATGAAGTGGCGAAAGCGATTTCGCATGCTTTTCCCCTTGAATAGACAGACAGCTTTTGCAGCAGAATGGAGTGGTGGAAATGGGACCAGGCGGAATGGGACGTCTATCCGACAGGGATCGGCCTAAAGCGAAGTTGAAGGATGTATCGGTCAAAAGAATTCTGACATTGTTCAAGGGCTACTGGGGACAACTGCTAGGTATTATCGGGCTGGCGCTGCTTGCGGCTGTGCTCGGACTCATCCCTCCTTTGGTGATGAAGGAAATTATCGATAAAGCGATTCCGCAAGGAAGTATGAAGCTGCTCGCCGGGATGGCGCTGCTCATGCTGCTGCTTCCGCTTCTGAGCGGTGTGCTGGGGGTATGGCAAAATCATCTCAATACGAAAGTAACCCAAGGCGTGATCAGGGATTTGGGTTTGTCGTTGTTTCAAAATTTGCAGCGTCAATCGATGGCATTCTTCACGGATGCCAGATCGGGTGAGATCGTTCAGCGGATTACCGGGGATGTGCAGGCCGTTCAAGGGGTTGTCACCTCGCTGGTGGTTTCGTCCATTACCCAGATGGTCATTGTTGCGACAACGATCGGCATTTTGTTTGCCCTCGATTGGAAGCTGGCCATTATCTCTGTGCTGATTCTTCCGCTATTTATGTTGCCGGTCAAAAAAGTTTCCAAGCTGCGCAAGGCGCTCCGCATCGAAACGCAAAAGGTGCGGTCGGATATTACTTCGCAGCTGAACGAGAACTTCGGCATCTCAGGCGCTTTGCTGACGCGTATTTTTGGCAGGGAGCGGCATCAGGAGGCCGAGTTCAAGGCGATGAACCAGAAAGTGATGGATCTGGAGCTGCGGCTCAATCTGGTCGGACGTTGGTTCGGCATGGCGACGAGCACACTCGGGCCGTTAGGGACGGCCATCATTTATTTATATGGCGGTTATTCGGTCATTTCGGGCACGATGTCGCTGGGGGCGATCGTCGCTTTCTCCGCTTATCTGGGGCGTCTGTATATGCCGGTAGGCACGCTGCTGAACCTGCAGGTTGAGGTGGGGACTGCGCTGGGCGTGTTTCAGCGGATTTTTGAATATCAGGACATGGTGCCTGATGTGATGGATGCTCCCGGAGCGCGGCCGCTGCCCCAGGTCGCGGGACGTGTGGCTTATAAGCAGGTTTCCTTTGCTTATAAGCCAGGGCAGTACGCGCTGCGGGACGTGACGTTCGAGGCGCAGCCGGGCGAAATGATTGCGCTCGTCGGGCCGAGCGGCGCGGGCAAATCGACGCTGATCGGCATGATCGCGCGGCTGTACGACCCGACGGGGGGAAGCGTCGAGGTCGACGGCGTGAACGTCCGCGACGTCGGGCTTGCCTCCCTGCGCTCGCAAATCGCGTACGTGACGCAGGAATCGTTTCTGTTCCACGCGACGATTGGCGACAACCTTCGCTTTGCGCGGGAGGACGCTACGCGTGAGGAGATGGAGGCCGCATGCCGCCAGGCCTACATCCATGATTTTATCGTGTCGCTGCCCGAAGGGTACGACACGATGGTCGGCGAGCGCGGGCACCGGCTCTCCGGCGGCGAGCGCCAGCGGATCGCGATTGCCCGCGCGATCCTGAAGCGCCCGCGCATCCTCATCCTCGATGAGGCGACCTCGCACTTGGACTCGGAATCCGAGTCCTATGTGCAGGCGGCGCTCGAGGAGCTGATGCAAGGGCGCACGACGCTCGTGATCGCGCACCGGCTCTCCACGGTGCTGGCCGCCGATCACATTCTGGTGATCGAAGCGGGCAGCGTCGTGGAGCGGGGCACGCACCGCGAGCTGCTCGAACTTGACGGGCTGTACGCACGGCTGTACAGCACGCAGTTCGCCAAGGCGAATGACGAGGCGTAGGGGGTGTCCCTGGAAGGTCCGAGAAGACCTTTCGGGGGCGCCTTTTTTTGCGCCATTGTTGCGGCTGCAGGAATGTGCGTGCTGGGTAGAGGCTGCTTTATTGCAGCTGTAGGAGTGCGTGTGCTGGGTAGGCGTGTCGGCAATGCAGTTAGACGAGAGCGTGTACAAGGTAGATGGCTTTATTATTGCAGCTATAGGAGTGCGCGTGCTAGGCAGGCGTGTCGGTAATGCAGTTAGACGAGAGCGTGTACAAGGTAGATGGCTTCATTATTGCAGCTATAGGAGTGCGTGTGCTGGGTAGGCGTGTCGGTAATGCAGTTAGACGAGAGCGTGTACAAGGTAGACGGCGTCTTTATTGCAGCTATAGGAGTACGTGTGCTAGGTAGAGGGAACTGTGTTCCGCTATTCGACGAAAACCCGGGATATGGCTGGTGGTGGGGGAACTACGGTCCTCTATTTTGCCGTTCTTGGCGGAAATGAGGGTGAACGGTGGCAAATAAAGCCCTGTAGTTCCGTTCAGAGTGGGAAATAGGCCGATTTTCGTGGAAATAGAGCCCTGTAGTTCCCCAAATCGCCCCAAACGCCCCGAGTGGTTTGAGGATGCCATGGGGAGCTCCAACTTTTTGCGTCATTTATGCGGTTACAGGAATACGCGTGCTAGGTAGTTAGCCAGCTGCAGGTATGCACGTGCTGCGTCGTTATTGCGGCTAGAGGTACGCGTGTGGAGGAGCGGGTCTCTCCTTAGACTGTGGAATATTCTAGGAATTCCCGTTGTGGAGTCATGGAGGAGTTCCCGACAAAATCGCCAAATAAATAGTATTCCCAAACGACGGATAAAAGGACAAGGAGCCAAACCGATGGTAGAGAACAACCGTGTGCTGGAGGAAATCGTAAGCGATATCCATGCCAAGTTTGACATGGAGGTAACGGATGCTCAGCAGCTTCATAAGGGCTGGCTGAATGTAAAATGGCGGCTAATGACAGGCGGCGGCTCTGTTTTTGTTAAGTTTTATCATCCGGATCGATATAAGCTCCATGTCACGGAAAAAAGAGCAAAGATCGAGCAAACCCTGTATCTGCAGCAGCGATTGTTTAAGTCCGGCCTGTCCTGTCCGGAGGTGTACGCCCTGGAGGGGCGGTTTATTCAGGAGTCGCAGGGAGGCCATCGATATGCGATGATGGATTGGGTGGAGGGAAGCGTTCCTGAGCCCGGCAGCATCGACAACTCCCACATGTACGAGCTAGGCCGAACGACAGGCCGAATGCACCAGCTGCTTCGGGATGTTCCTCTAGGCCGGCACGCTTGGCAACCGGATCAGAAGGCATGCTTGAGGGAACTGCAAGCTAACCTCGAACAAGCGGCGACTGCTGGGAACATGCCCCTCACAGGCCTGCTGGAAAAGGCGATCAAGAATGTTCAGTCGCTAGATTTTGATGTGTTTGCAGAGAGTCCGCGCGGCTGGCTTCACTGGGATCTGTGGGCGGATAATTTGCTGCTGCGTGAAAATGGGGCAGCGGCGATCGTCGATTTCGACCGAATGGATGTCGCCTATCCGGAAATCGATATCGCTCGTGCGGTTTTGTCCGGCGCATGGGATAAGAAGCGGATTCGACCGGATGCCGCCGATTGTTTCTTAAACGGATACCGGGAACATGCCGCCGCACCCCAAGGAACTCTTCTGAGGGCTGTTCACATGCTGTATCTGATCGAATCCGTTTGGTGGCTACGCACAGAGATTTATGAAGAAACCGGCGTCCCCGCGCGGTTTTTGCAGGAGTTGGCGTGGCTTACCGAGCAGTGGGACCGGCTTCCGGAAATTTTTTCTCACATTTCGTAATATCACCTGATTTGGACATGATAAATGGAAATAGGAATGTCGATGAGAGGGTAGGATATTGAAAATTTTGCTGAACATCTGGATTGTCATCATTATGTTGACCGCCGGTTATCATCCGGTTTATGCCGCTGACGGGGCTGAGGCGTTTGATATTGGGAAGGGTGAAGTCATAAAGACGATTATCCATTCGGCAAGTTTGCAAAGTGAAGTGGGGAAGTGGCTGGCTTCCGTTACCGGTCCTGTAGGTTCTTTACATATCGAGCCTGCTAGCGGGATAGCTATTAAGGTTGAGCTTGCTCCTCCTTTGAAAGTCAGTAATCCATGGGTAACAGGAACCGTTACGCAAGTGGTTTTATTTGTCGGGCAGTCGGCTTCATATACCCCAAAGCTTTTAATTTTTACGCAGGGAAATGAAGTGGTCGCCGTAACTTTCAAGCATGATGTTAAACGGTTTTTAAAGTCGAATGGGTTATACAGCCGTCAACTAAACTTGGCTATGCCAAATTAGCGGACCGGTCCCACAGGCGTTAGTGACTGTAACAGAGAGGCTGCCGAAGTTCGGTGGCTTTTTTTGTAGCTTGGAAAGTATAAGTTTTATACTTTTGCTTCGCATCTACCTTGACAAACGCGTTCGTCCGAGGACGACGAAGTCGTTTATCCTTGCGTTCCGGGTATGGTACTATAGAGTTAATATTCTTTTATAAAAAAGGTGATTCGCGTTGGAATTAACGTATTTAAAAACGTTTCGTGAAGTAGCGAAATGGGGAAGCTACACGCGCGCCGCTGAAGTGCTTGGCTATGCTCAATCGAGCATCACGACCCAGATTCAAAAGTTGGAGGAATCCTATGGTGCCGTTCTCGTAGAGCGGTTCGGAAAAAGCATGAAGTTGACGCTGGCAGGAGAAGCGCTTTTACAATATGCAAACGACATCCACAGGCTTCACGAGGAGTCCAAGGAGGTCGTTTCCCGGCAGTCCAGAGGCATCCTTTCGATTGGCACGATTGAAACTTTAGCCGCCTTCTTTCTCCCTCCACGTCTTCAGGTGTACCGGCAGCATTTTCCGGACATCAATGTCATGATCCAACCGGGTAACGAACCCTTCATTATTGAAGCTGTAAAAGAGGGGGCGTTGGATGTCGGTTTCATTTTAGATCCCCCATTTTCAGATCCGGAGCTTCATTGCAGCATATTGAGAGAGGAAGAACTGGTCATTATCGCTAGCCCTGCCCACAGACTTGCCGCTGCGCACGAAGTGCAGATTGGGGATCTGGAGAAAGAATCGTTCATCTTAACGGAAGAGGGCTGCACGTACCGCGCCATGCTGCTCAGGACGCTCAAAAGCAATCAAATTCCTTATTCCTTGTCTTACGAGTTTGGCAACTTAGAAGCGATCAAGCAGTGCGTCATGTACGGACTTGGCATTGCCTTATTGCCGCGCATTGTAGTGGCTGAAGATGTAGAGAAGGGGCGGATCATCGCCGTTCCGCTTGTTCATCCGGATTTTAAGTTCTATACGCAGCTCATTTATTCGAAGAAAAAGTGGCAGTCCAAAGCGTTCCTCGGCTTTCTAGACGTTCTCGGCGCATCCAATTATCAAAATGAATGAAGTATGCTATCAAATTCTATCGATAACTCCATGGTTTGAGACTGTGTTATAGTCATTTCAAGTCATTCAGAGCTTGAAAATAACACGCAAATGGAGGCGGTATTATGAATAACCAAAATGTATACTCGCTGGTGTTGGAAACGCCTGCTGCTTCGCCGGAAGCTGTGCATCGCCATTTTATGAACAAATTATCGGTAGAAACGGATGTAGCGGATGTGCGTTACGATATGCAGCATGGGGTGGACGATTTCCTATTGATCGACGTGAGGAGCAGTAAGGCGTATGCCGAGTGCCACATCCCGGGAGCGATCAATCTGCCTTCTAACCAAATCGACGAGATTACGACGGCTGCTTTTCCCAAAGAGCAAGTGATTGTCGTTTATTGCTGGGGACCGGCATGCAATGGCGGCACGAAGGGCGCTGCCCGCCTTTCCGGGCTTGGTTTTCAAGTGAAAGAAATGATTGGCGGTATTGAGTACTGGCGCAAGGAAGGGAACGAGGTAGAAGGTACGTTGGGGCAAGCGGCTCCATTAGTCGGATAATCGCATACGGGTGGAAAGAGGACTGCCGAGGGGCGGTCTTTTTTTATTAGGAAAAAGTTTAACAGAACGATTGATATTGATTCTCACTATCAATATAATAATTTTAATAGGAAAACACCCAACAAATACCAGGAGGTGAACGAAATTGTCTTTTCAGGAGCAAATTTTGCTGTGGAATCATGCGGCACTGAAAGTGCTGGACGTTCGCCGTACGATTATGCAGCCGGGCGAAAACGTATTGGCGTATCAGCTTCCGGCGAGCGTGTTTTTGTATGCCACGCGGGGGCGGGCTCAGGTGATGCTCGATGACATCGTGTATACGGTGGAGAAATGCCATGTCTCTCATGCGGGCAAAGGCACTTTTCTTGATATCGTCAATGTCTTGGAAACGTTTGAGTATTTTATGGTGTTCTATAGAGCCTCTCTGGCGCTGCCGGCAAGAAAAGATTTGCTCCGGTTGCAGGAGAAAAGCAATCCTTTTAAACTGCAATTCGGATTTATGCCGCAGCATCCGCTTTCGTTGTTTGGAAAGCTGGAAGGGATGCACCATCAGTGGATGCAGCTAGGGGCGCTGGAAAAGTTTCATGTCAAAGCACTATTTCACCAGTTTGTTTATGAAATGCTGCAGCAACTGCGGGAGCAGGGCAGCGAGATGACAGGTCCGGAGCCGGTCGGCCAAGCGATCCGTTATATGCAGGAGCGTTACGCCGAACAGATTACACTGCAGGGATTGGCAGATCTGTTGGATTGCAATGCGCGGCAGCTGCAGCGGTTATTCAAGGCGAAGGTAAGCATGGGGCCGATGGAGTATTTGATGCAGGTACGGCTCGGGAAGGCGAAATCGCTTCTGCAGCATACGGACGTACCGCTTTCCGAAATCGCAGAGGATATTGGGTATACGGATAGCTACTATTTTAGCCGGATATTCAAAAAGCATGTCGGCGTGTCGCCGGGGCGGTTTAGAGAGCAGTCCGGTCAGAGCGATTTCCGTCGCCAAAATCCATGGCTTATGTCGCAATTACCCATTGTTCCCAGTAAATTGCAAAAGTATAGTGGGTTAGGTGAGGATGAATATCATTATTACGATAGGAACGAAGGGATGGCAGCATATGCCTACACAAGTCCAAAATCTTCTATAGCTGTCGGCTTCATGCTGACGCTTGCCTTGCTGCTTAGCGTATGCTCAGGTCCTTCAGCCGCTAGCGCTCAGGCGGGCGGAAACGCGGCGCATCCGAATATAGCTTTGATGCAATCTCAGGCAGGTCTAGCAGAGTTGTCCGAATCGAGTGCCGCCGGTGCTCTGCAGAAGGTCCGAACGATCAAACATCTGAAAGGCGAGCTGGTGCTGGACAAAGCGCCTGAGAAAATCGTTGTGCTGGATATGCAATACATCGACCAGCTTTTGGCGCTTGGCAAACAACCTGTCGGCAGTGTTATTGCGACTACGGATGTTTCGGAATTTCCGGGCTATATCTCTCATAAGCTGGGTGACATCCAAGTAGTGGGGACCAAGGAGAAGCCCGATCTTGAGGCGATTAGGATGGCTGAGCCTGAACTTATCGTTTGTACGGAGTTCCAGGCGCACCTGTATGACGATCTTGTTCGAATTGCGCCAACGCTGCTGCTGGACCGGAATGCCGATTGGCGTTCGACGCTTCAGACGTTTGGACAGATTACGAGCGAGGAAAAAGAGGTGCCGGGCGTACTGGAATCGTATCATCACAAGATTGCGAAACTGCAGACTGCGTTGGCAGGAAGTTTGGCTGGCGAAACCGTTGCCTTAATCAGGCCGCGTGACAATCAAATTCGGCTGCACACGACTTCGCATCGCACAGCGGATATTTTGTACGGCGATTTGGGGATGCAAGCTCCTGATTGCGCAAAGGATACGGGGAAGTCCAGCAAGTGGATTTCGCTTGAAGCTCTGCAGCACGTCGATCGCTTATTTGTTCTAACGGACGATTCCAATCAGGCATTGACGGGGGAGTTTCAACAATCCGAGGTATGGAAAGGTCTGCGAGCCGTACAAGCCAACCAAGTATATACATGTAGCACAACGATGTGGATCGGATACTATGGCCCTATCGCCATCGATCTCATCGCGGATGAAATAGCGGAAGCGTTGCTCGGAGAAAATACGGGATGGAGAGAGAGAACATGACCATAACGAAAGTGCGACTGACCATCGATTCCAGTGCCGGGGATGAACTGGCGCGCGCGAAGCTGGTCGATCTGCATCAAATTGTCGTTGACCAGGTGATGCGGCTGAAAATGAAGGAAGCGGTGAAAGTTACGATTGAATATGGGGAGGCCGATCCGGATGATCGGCTTTCTTTGCAGGTGGCAGACGGCGTTGAGAACGATGGGGACGACTTGCAAGCCGGGAAAATGGACAGCTTGAGCGAGAGGCAGCGGCAAATCGCCGAGATGCTGTGCAACCATTATTCGATTAAACGAATAGCGGATGAGCTTTATGTGAGCGTAAATACGGTCAAGAAACATATTCAGAACATGAAAAAGGCGCTGGACATCGACGTTTCGGGCGCAGATTTTATATATACGGTGAAACAAATGCTGCAAAAGGGGGGCAATGATGAAAAGGTCATGCTTCAATCGGAGTAGCGATATTATCTGATTGGAGAATTTACTTGGTTCAGTCTTGTTTGGTATTCTAAAAACAAGTTAATTGATAATGATTATCAATATCAATTAAAAATAAACAAGATCTGAAGGAGTGAAGCAATAAAATGGTCCATCTTACTGTCACAGAACAGTCCCAAAATACGCGCTATCTCGAAAGCCAATCGCAGCGGGAATCCAACGCGAGATCGTATCCCAGAAGGCTTCCGATTGCGATACAAGAAGCGGAGGGAATTTACGTAAAAGATATGGACGGCAAGGTGTATTACGACTGTCTTGCCGGTGCCGGCACGCTTGCACTTGGTCATAATCACCCTGTGGTCGTTGAGGCCATTAAGGAAATGCTGGACAGCAAACGACCGCTGCACACATTGGACCTGACGACTCCGCTGAAGGAAAGGTTCGTAGACGAGTTGTTTGCCAGCTTGCCGGAGGAGTTCGCTAAGAACGCACGCATTCAATTTTGCGGCCCGACAGGCGGAGATGCTATTGAAGCAGCGATTAAGCTCGTCAAAACAGCTACGGGCAACCGCAGCATCCTGTCCTTCCAAGGCGGATACCACGGATCAACGCATGCGGCGATGAGCCTCAGCGGAACGCTCGGGCAGAAAGAGAAAGTGAACGGGCTGATGCCGGACGTACACTTCATGCCGTATCCTTACGCATACCGCTGCCCGTTTGGCGTTGGCGGAGAGCGGACGCAGGAGATTTCCTCCCGTTATATCGAGAACTTGCTCGACGATCCAGAAAGCGGCATTGTGTCGCCGGCCGGCATGATTTTTGAAGTTGTGCAGGGCGAGGGCGGGTCTATTCCTGCACCTGTGGAATGGCTGCGCGAGATGCGCAGGATCACGCAGGAGAGGAACATTCCGCTCATTATTGATGAGGTGCAGACGGGACTAGGGAGAACCGGCAAGCTGTTCGCTTTCGAACATGCCGGCATTATCCCGGACGTGCTGGTGTTGTCGAAAGCGATTGGCGGCAGCCTGCCGTTATCGGTCGTTATTTACCATAGCAAATTGGATGTATGGAAGCCTGGTGCGCATATCGGCACGTTCCGGGGCAATCAAATGGCAATGGCAGCCGGTCTTGCTACGCTGAAATACATCAAAGAGCACGATATTCCCGGCAAAGTGGAGCAGCTCGGTGAACATCTTCGCAATCATTTGAATGCGCTGAAGCTGGATGTGACTTGTATCGGAGACGTGCGTGGCCGGGGATTAATGGTCGGTGTAGAAATCGTCAACGCGAAAAAGACGTTGGACCCGTTAGGCCATTATCCGCAGTATCCTGAGCTGGCCAGACGAATTCAACAGGAATGCTTCCATAGAGGCTTAATTCTTGAAGTCGGCGGCAGACATTCCTCCGTCATGCGTTTCCTGCCCCCGCTCATCGTCACGCAGCAGCAATTAGATGAGATTGCACGTTTGTTCAGCGAAGCCGTTCAAGCGGCTTGCGCAGCTTTGGATGCATGATCGGAGCCGGTAGGGAAAGGAGAGATCGACCACGGATGTTACAACAGCAAACGGACGCAGCCGCCAAAAGCGCAGAACTGGCCGAAACGGCAACCATACGCGCATTACTGAACTGTTATTTGAGAGAGACCGGGGAAAGAGATCCAAGAGCTCCAATCCCCGGATTGCGTTATTTCATCGATTCCTTCCCTAAGCAAGGCGACCCGTTTATGCTGCATCTTCCGATGACCGGCAAAACGATTGCGGGAGCCATGACGTATTATTCGGCTATCGGACAGCACGTATATGGAGCGTTCGTATACGAAGCGGTGTCCGGCGGGGTATTTCGCGAGCTGGATATGGCGCGATTGCTTACGCTGCTGCTCACCGAGCTGGGATGCCGTGAAAAAACAGGCGATCGCGAGGCGCACGAACAGAACATACGAACGCGAATCGAGAACAGCTACCGCCAAATGAGCCGCTATATGGAGCATTTCCTTCATCAGGGACAAGCGGAGCAGGCTTGGAAGCACGAATGCGTCCGTTCGGAGCAGTCGCTCTATACGGGGCATCCGTTTCATCCCTATCCGAAAAGCACCGAGGGCTTTGACTTCAGCGAGCTTGCGGCTTACAGCCCCGAGATGGGCGCCTCCTTCCAGCTGCATTACTTTGCAGTCCGCAAGGCATTCGTCCATGAAGAGTGGCTAGCCGGAGAAGAAGCTGCGGCGATTCCGCCGTCCGCCATTTTGCACGCTCGTCAGCAGTTGGAGGAGGCAGCCGGGGACTACCGCCTGCTGCCCATGCATCCATGGCAAGCGGATTATGTGATGCGCCAGCCCCAAGTCCGACAGTGGCAGAAACAATCCGACATCATCAGTCTTGGCTTATGCGGGCCTGTCGTATATCCGACTTCTTCGGTAAGAACAGTATGGGAACCGGCAGAAGGCTACGGCTTCAAGCTGCCGCTGCATGTTCGCATTACGAATCTGCTCCGCGAGAATACGCAGGAGCAGGCTGAGCGGACGATGGATGCGGCAAGAGTGCTGCATCATCTTAAGCATGAATGCCAAACGGATTGCTTCCAGATTTTGTCGGAGACAGGCTACAGCAGCGTTAGGATATCGGAGGAATGGTCATCAAGCTTCACGGTTATCTACCGTCCGATGGAGCTTCCTAACCCGTTCACCTATGTGCTGGCATCGCTCCTGGAAAGTTTGCCGGAACAAACGGAGCCCAAGCTGATCCAGGCTATCAGACGAAGCGGGCAGGGAGCGCTCCCTGATTTGCGCGACTGGTTGGCGGCCTATTTGCGAATTTCTATGGTATCGCTGCTGCGGCTGTTAGCCGAATGGGGAATCTCCTTCGAGGCGCATTTGCAAAATTCGCTGGTGTCCTTGAAGAATGGCATGCCCGACTGCTATTATGTGCGCGACCTCGAAGGCGTCAGCATCGATCGCCGCAAGGCAGCCGAGGCGGGCTGGGTAGGCAAGCTGATCGCAGAGAGCAGTCCTGTGCTGTACGAAGAGTCCGAAGCGTGGATGAGGACCAAATATTATTTCTTCGTGAACCACTTGGGTTCGCTGATTCATACGATAGCGGCCTACAGCCGTGAAGGCGAGGAACCTTACTGGCACATCGTTCAACAAGTGCTCCAGCAGGAGCGTTCAGGAGCGGACGACCGGCTGCTCCCTTATATCGACGATTTGCTCCACAGCGAATGCCTGCCGGCGAAAGCCAATTTCACCAGTTGTTTTCTGGCCAGGGGAGAAAGACCGCTGTTCGTCGAGATTCCCAATCCGATGAAGGTATAGCCGTGGACAAATGGAAACGCAATCTGTACATCATCTATGTCGGTCAATTTCTGGCTATGGCTTCCACGAGCAGCATCACCCCTTTTTTACCGCTGTATTTGCAAGACCTTGGGCTAACCGATCCGAAAAAAGTGCTTTTCTGGTCAGGCATGATCTACGGAGCGAATCTGTTGACGGCCTTTCTGTTCTCGCCGCTCTGGGGGAAGCTGGCCGACAAGTACGGCCGCAAAGTCATGCTGGTGCGCTCCGGCATCGGCATGGCCGTTACGATCACCTTGATGGGCGTCGCCACCAGTCCGGTACAATTGCTGCTGCTGCGTCTCGTTAACGGCGTGCTTTCCGGGTTCGGTCCGGCAGCGATTGCCCTTACGGCAACGAATACGCCCAAAGAGCGCAGCGGGTATGCGTTGGGTGTTTTACATTCCGGCGCGGTTGCCGGAACGATTTGCGGACCGCTGCTGGGCGGTTTGATGGCCGACCATTTCGGCCTGAGAGAAGTGTTCTTTTATACGGGCATCAGCATTTTCGTTGCGGCAATCATCGTTATTTTCGGCGTTAAGGAAACGTTTGAGAAGAAAGAAAAAACCGAGAAGAAGACGGGAATGCTACAGGATTTCAAAACGATCGTGGCTAGAAAGCCAATCGCCTCGCTGTTCGTCTCCTCTGCCTTACTAAGGGCGGCAATGATCGGCACCCTGCCGCTCATTCCGCTGTATGTGCAGCAATTGGCGGCCGGATCCTCTAATCTGGTCGTCCTCGCAGGCATAACCTCGGCTGCCATGGGCATTGCCAATATGATCACGGCTCCGCATCTGGGCAAGCTGGGCGACAAATTCGGCTCGCACCGGATCTTCCTCTATGCGGTATTTGGCGCGATCGTTTTCTCGATCCCGCAAGCGTTCGTCCACCAGCTGTGGCAGTTAATTGTGTTAAGGTTTTGCACGGGAGCCTGCATTGGCGGCATGATGCCGTCGATGAATGTGCTCATCCGGCAGTATGCGCCGGCGGGCATGGAGAGCCGGACATACAGCTATGTCAACTGCGCCGTGCTGCTGGGCGGTTTGGCAGGCTCGCTCGGTATGGGCGCAGTAGCGTCCAGCTTCGGCTTGCCGATGATCTTTCTTTGTGCGGCAGTCCTGCTCATCATCAGCAACATTTGGATGAAAGTGAAAGTGTTCCCCTATATCATGCAGCGCAAGGAAACGGCCGTCCTGACGGGCAGCCAGGAAATTTACAAATGAGGTGTGACGAATGACGAATACACAATGGGTATCTGCAAGCCAGTCTGATATTGAAGCAATAGTGGAGCAGCGGGTGCTCGGCCAACTGATCGAGGCCGTTCTTTATGAAGAAATCGCCGTGCCTTTAAGCGGAGTACCGGCTTCCGGATTTGACGGCGAGCTTGTTTTGCAGGGGCAGAAGGCTGCAGGCGAGCCGGTTCAGTACCGTTTCAAGGCGAAGCGGAAATTTACCTTTGACCGCATACGTATAGACAGAGAGAAGATCGAGCGGCAGAAAGGAAATGGAGAATGGGAGGGAGCGCACGTATCCCAGTTCGTAGAAGAAGTGCTCGGTCAGGTTCAACCGGATAAAGAGCGGCTTGGGATGCTGGAAGACGAGCTGAGGAATACCTTCGTGAAAGACGTGCAGGCTCAGACTTACAGAGTCTCTGTGTCTGAATCGGGACAGCAACGCAGCTATGATGAGTTGGAAAGCTTGCTGGACGGACATCCGTATCACCCGTGCTATAAATCGCGAATCGGCTTTAGCGCGGAGGAGAACGCACAATACGGTCCGGAATTTAGACAAGACCTGCGGCCTGTGTGGCTGGCGGTTTCCAAGGCTGAAAGTCAGCTGTCCCTTCTGGAGGGGGAGGATTACCGGGCTATCCTCCAGTATGAACTTGGGAGCGAAACCTATCAGCGGTTCGAGTCTGTTTTGACGGACAAAGGGTTGAATGTGGAGGACTACTTGTTCATGCCTGTTCATCCGTGGCAGTGGGAGCATGTGATTGCAGCGGCTTTTGAGCAGCAGTTAGCGGACTCTAAGATTGTAAGGCTTGGTTATGGCTCCGACGTATATCACGCGCAGCAATCTATCCGTAGTTGGGCAAATCAATCGAACAAAGAGAAAGCTTATTTGAAAATGGCGCTGAATATTACGAATACGTCGACGAGACGCATGCTCGCAAAGCACACCGTTCTGAACGCACCGCTTGTTTCACGTTGGCTGCTGTCGGTGACCGAGAACGATGCCGTGGTTAAGAAGCTTGGGGTGGTTTTTCTGGCGGAGTTCGCCGGGGTCACCTATCAATATGAGAAGCTTCAGGAGGAGTTGCAGCCGCAGGCATATGGAAACTTAGGGGCTGTGTGGAGGCAAAGCGTACACCGCTTTTTGAGTGAGGGCGAAGAGGCCATTCCGTTAAGCTCGGTTACGTATGTAGACGGCCAGCAGCCATTCATTGAACCTTGGGTGCAAAAATACGGCATCCAAGCATGGACGCGCCAACTGCTGGATGTAACCATTACGCCACTTATCCACATGCTGTATGCGCACGGACTGGCGATGGAGTCTCACGCACAAAATATCGTCCTCCTTCATAAGGACGGCCTGCCCGCCCGGCTGGCATTGAAAGATTTCCATGACGGCCTGCGGTTCTCCAAAGCGCAGCTGCCGCAGCCTGAGGCTTGCCCGGATCTGAACCTGGAGCCTGCGGCGCACCGGGCGATCAACCGCCATTCCTATATGCAAACCGACGATTTGGATGCGGTCAAAGATTTTCTGCACAGCGCCTTCTTCTTCGTATGCTTAGGTGATATCGGCTTATTTTTGCATGAGCGCTATGGGCTTGAGGAATCTCAATTTTGGCAAATGGTCGCGGATGTCATTCATCAGTACCAGCAAGAGCACCCCGAGCATGGGGCTAACTTTGAAAAATATAATCTCTTCTCCGATACAATTCGGATCGAACAGTTGGCGCGGAGAAGGTTGTGGAAAGACATGGAAGTCGATCCCAAGCATGTTCCTAATCCTTTATCTCACTATCGTTTCTCACAAGGAGGCCAAAGCTAATGCCAAACAAACTTACGCGGGATAGAGCCGAACAACGTGTCATGGAAGATTTGGTGAATGCGCTGCTGGCGGAACAGTTTCTCGACGGCCATGCGTCCGTAGAACGCCTATCCAAAGCGGAATGGGAAGCGATTATCATGCAGGATGCGCAGATGAAGGCGGTTCAGGAGCAGTTTGGCGCTGAAGCGGCGCAGGCAACGCATGTATATCGGTGGCACCTGGAGGATGCCGTCATTGTGTTTCCCGTGCGTGCGTCCATTGCGCAGCCGTATTGGTTTGAAGTTTCTTATGGATTGTACAAAGCAAGCCTTCATGCCGGCAAGGCAGCACTGCTGTCCAAACCCAGCCCTTTGGAGCTGATGGGGCATGTCGTGATGCTGTATGCGAACGATCCGGCGGCGGTTGATCCGTACGGGGCGGTAAAGTTCCTGCATATGATCGAGCAAACGCTGCTGCAAACCGCATTCTCGCTTGAAAATGAGCAGCCGGCTGCGCACATTCTCGGGCTGCCGCAGCGTGCATCCTTCTTGGCGGCCGAACGAAAAGCAGGCTACCGGGACAGGCCATTCCACCCGGTGTCGAAGGTGAAGCAGGGCTGGGCCTATGACGAGTGCAGCAGCTATACGGCGGAGTTCGGCCGTCCGATCAAGCTGAATTGGATGGCGGTGAAGCAGGATTATGTCGTATCCGGGCTTGAGGAAGGGAAAGAATTATTTCCTGTCGACCTGCTGCTCTCCGACGAAGAGCGGAGCCAGATCAGCGATGAACTGAACAGACGCGGTCTGGGCGATGGGGCTTATACGGCTATTCCTGTGCATCCGTGGCAAATGTCGGCCATTTTGCCCGAGCAGATCAAGAAAGAGCTTGAAGAGGGAATTTGCATCCCGTTGGAGACTGAGACGGGAACGTTCTACGCTACGTCATCCGTCCGTTCGTTAATGCCCGAAAATGAGAGCCCTTATCATGTCAAACTGCCGTTAGGCATTTATTCGTTAGGCGGGCTGCGCTATTTGTCGGCGATCAAGCTGATGAACGGCCAGCAGGCGGAACGGTTGATGAGGCAAGCCGTGGAGCGGGATGCGGTGCTGCAGCAGAAGCTTTTTTTATGCGATGAAACGAAATGGTGGGCGTATTTGCCGGAGGATCGCGATTTGTTCGCCGATTATCCCCGGCATCTGTCGGCGATGGTTCGGGAATATCCCGCCGAACTCGTGCAGGATGCCGACATTCGGCTGCTGCCGATGTCCGCGTTATCGGTTTACGCTTCAGCGGAAAACGGCCATATTTTCGATGAGTGGCTAAAGCTGATGGGATCGGATCGCAGCGAACCAGCTGCAGTCGTGCAGTTATTTCATGAAGTACTGGTACCCTACTTCGAGATCTGTTTCCGCTTATTCCGACTCGGCATGATGCCGGAAGTACACGGTCAAAACTGCGTGCTGGTTTGGAAGCAAGGCAAAATCGAAGGGCTGCTGCTTCGCGATCACGATGCGCTGCGAGTGCATGTGCCGTGGTTGAACGCAAACGGTCTGGAGGACCCAGCTTATACGCTGCGCGCGGGCTATCCGAACTCGCTGTATCACGAGCAGCCGCATAAGCTGTTGACTTTTTTCCAAATGCTCGGCATCCAAGTGAACAGTTATGCGATTCTGCGAAGCGTTTCCCAGTATTACGGGTTGAGCGAGGAATCCTTGTGGAAAGAGCTGCAAACCTGTTTGGAGGAAGCCATGCAGAAAGCGGAATTGCCGGATGAGGTGGCAAACGTTTTGCAGGAGGCACTGTTCGTTAAAGCCGTATGGCCGTGGAAGCAGGTGGTGCGTCCGCTTCTTAAGAAGCAGACGATGCGCGTACCGGGCAGCATGCCTTATGGGCAAGGCGAAGTGGCGAATCCATTTCACATTTTGGCTAAGACGCAGGGCTTGGACCAAGAAGCGCAGCTAACGGGTCTTGGATAAATGATTTTAAGAATAGGGAGAGATCGTTTATGTTTCGTATTCAATCAAGAGTGCAAGGCGTAACACCGGAACTGCTGGAGTTGTACCGGGAGATTAGTCCCTCCACCATCGGTCACTTGACGGATTTCGGGTTCCTGCACGGCGCACAGCCGCTGTTCCGGCCGATCAGGCTGCTGGGAAACGCCGTTACGGTGCGGACTCCCCATATTGACTCCAGCGCGATTACGAAGGCGATGGAGCTGGTGCAGCCCGGAGATGTGCTCGTCATTGACATGTCGGGCGACGAGCAGCGGGCTTGCTGGGGGGAATTCAGAACCTATGCGGCGATAGCCAAGAAGGTTGCCGGTGTCATTGTTTCCGGCTGCGCTGCGGACGTTCGGGCGATTACAGGGCTCGGCTTCCCCGTCTACTCCAAGGGAATCAGCGCGCTTACTACGCGGACGCTGAAGCTTGAAGGCGAGGTCAACACGCCGGTCAGCGTATTTGGGGTCAGCGTCCAGCCGGGCGATTTAATCGTGGGGGACGACGACGGCGTTTTCGTTATCAGTCCGGGCGAAGCGGCGGAAATCGGCATTAAAGCGTTGGAAAAGCAGCGGAAAGAAGAGCAGAGAAGACAAGAATACGGCTATGTGCTTTCGCCACCTGTGCTGCCGTCACAGATAAATTGAGTATCCGAGGTGATAGAAGTGAATAAGCCGAAGAAACAGCTGCATTTGAACTTATTTATTTTGAGCACGGGCCATCATGAAGCCTCATGGCGGCATCCGGACGCACAGCCGCAGCTTGCGACGAGTCTGAGCTATTACCAACAGCTGGCCCAAACGGCCGAACGCGGCAAAATGGACGCTATTTTTTTGGCGGAAAAATATCGGTTAACCCCATTAATTAAATATCGGGTCATTCCCCAATTGGAAGCTTTTACGCTGTTGTCTGCCATTGCGGCTGTGACCGAACGCATCGGTCTGACGGCTACGGCATCAACCACCTATAACGAGCCGTACCACATAGCGAGAAAATTCGCTTCGCTGGATCACATTAGCGGCGGCCGTGCGGGATGGAACATTGTGACTTCCACGGGGGATGCGACGGCGCAAAATTTTAGCCGGGAGCACCATTTGGACCATACTGTCCGCTATGCGCGAGGGAAGGAGTTTGTGGAGGTTGTTAAGCGCTTGTGGGCAGGATGGTCCGAAAGCTCGCTGCTCATCGATAAGCAGTCAGGCCTTTATGCCGATGTCGGCCAGATCAAGGGAGCAGAGTTTAACGGTGAGTTCTTTTCTGTCAAAGGGGCTTTGAATATCCCTCGTTCGCCTCAGACGCATCCCGTCTTGGTGCAGGCCGGCTCGTCCGAGGATGGCAAGCAGTTCGCTGCGGAGCTGGCGGAAGTGATCTTTACGGCGCAAAACACAATGGAGGACGCGGCTTTATTTTATGCAGATGTAAAAAGCAGACTGCGAACGTTCGGCCGATCCGAGGACCAATTGAAGATTTTGCCGGGCTTCATCCCAATCGTGGGCGATACCGAGGCGGAAGCCAAGGATAAAGAGAGAGAGCTTAATGAGCTGGCGGTGTCGGAGTATGGCATCAAGAGCCTCTCGGATCTGCTCCGAGTCAATATGTTCGGCTATCCGCTTGACGGCCCCGTACCGCTGGAGGATCTTCCTTCCGTTGACGAAATTCAAGGGCAAAAAGCACGTTTCCAGCTGTACGTAGACTTGGCGCGCCGGGAAAAGCTGACGATTAGAGAGCTGATTATTCGGACAGCAGGCGGCAGGGGACATTTCACATTCGCCGGCACTGCCGTGCAGATGGCAGACGAGATGCAGCGCTGGCTGGAGAACGGGGCTGCTGACGGCTTTAATTTGATGCCTGCTCTGCTGCCATGCGGCTTGGATGATTTTGTGAACAAAGTTGTTCCCGAGCTTCAAAACAGGGGCATTTATCGGACGGAATACACGGGGTCAACTTTGCGAGAGCATTTGGGATTAACGCTTGATGACAAGCTTGCGGTACGCAGTTAGACGGTTTTGAGCGGATGGTTGTCAGAATCGTACAAAAAAGCTGTCGCAAATGTCCATTTTCATCGCCAAGCACTTCCGTATAATAAGAATGAGAATCAATATCATTAATTGAATATATATTTAGGGGGATTAACAGAAATGGTACGGCAAAAAAAAGCAACACTGCTGCTCGCTGCAATGCTGACGATGGCAGCCGTCTTCACCGGATGTCAGCCTAAGCAGGAAGCGGCTCCGGCAACAGCATCAACGCAAGCGCCGGCACAGGCGACTGCGGACGCGAATAGCGTGAGAGTGATCAAGCATGCGATGGGCACGACGGAAATCAAAGGGACGCCTAAAAAAGTCGTCACTTTGTTTCAAGGGGCGACGGACGCCGCGCTGGCTTTAGGCGTGAAGCCGGTAGGAGCGGTTGAGGCTTGGATCGAGCAGCCTTGGTACAACTACATCAAAGGGAAGATGGAAGGCGTTACGAATCTGGGGTCGGAGAACCAGCCGAACTTGGAGAAGCTGGTTGCTCTTCAGCCGGATCTGATTATCGGGAGCAAGTTCCGTGATGAGAAAATTTACGAGCAATTAAAGGCCATTGCGCCAACGGTTATGACGGAAGACGTGTACTTCTGGAAAGATTCGTTGAAATTGACGGCTGAAGCGACGAACACGCAGGAGGCCGAGGGCAAATTTTTGGCCGATTGGAACAAGAAAGTAACGGATTTTAAAACGAAAATGGGAGATAAGTTGAAACTGGAAGCCGGCATCGTGGACTTCCGCGTGGATCATGCCCGCATCGTTTACACAGGGTTCTCGGCCTCAGTTCTGGAGGAGCTCGGCATCACGCGTCCGGCCAGCCAGAGGGGCAAGGATTGGGGAATCCAGCTTCAATCCAAAGAAAATATTACGCAGATGGATGCTGACATCATTTTTGACCAGACGGCGAATCGGACAGATGGCCGCTTGGAATTGAGGAAAGCGTGGAGCGATTCTCCGCTGTGGAAAAATTTGAGAGCCGTGAAAGCCGGCAAAGTCTTCGAGGTTAATGCGGCGACATGGAATAACGGTTCCGGTCCGCTTGCGGCAGTCCTAATGCTCGATGATTTGTATGGCTTCTACGGTTTAACAAAATAGTTATAAGCTCAAGGCTGTTGACCTTCTATGTCAACGGCCTTCCCTTAATTTTAAAGCAAGTATAGGAAAGGAGAATCCCTGTGAGACCATTATTGCACCAGACACCCTATAAAGCGTTGGGTTTGGTGTTTGGCATTGTTATTTTGCTAGTCTCGTTCGGATTAAGCGTCGTGCTTGGTTCGTCGCATACAAGCATGGCGTCGGTTGTCCAGTCGCTGACTCATTACGATGTCAATTCGAACGAGCAAGTGATTATCCGAACGACCCGGATTCCGCGAGCGTTATTTGCTGCGCTGGTAGGAGCCAACTTAGCCGTTGCAGGGGCGCTTATGCAGGCGCTGACACGGAATCCGCTAGCTTCTCCGAGCATTTTCGGCATTAATGCGGGCGCCATTTCGTGTGTCGTCATCGCGATTACGTTTCTCCCTCTTACGTCTATCAACCAATTGATATGGGTGGCCTTTGCGGGGGCAGCCATTGCTGCGTTTGCCGTGTATTTCCTTGGTTCTTTGGGGAGAGAGGGATTGACGCCTGTTAAAATTGTACTGGCCGGATCCGCTATGACGGCACTGTTCAGCTCGTTCACGCAAGGCATGCTCGTCGTTCGCGAGGCTACCTTGCAGAATGTGATGTTCTGGCTGGCCGGATCGGTGGCGGGCAAAAACTTGGATGCGTTGATTCCCGTGCTGCCCTACATGCTCGCAGCCGGGGGTGCAGCCTTGGTGCTGGCGCATCCCGTGAACATTCTCTCTTCTGGCGACGATGTCGCCAGAGGCTTGGGGCAGAAGCTTGGGTTGGTGAAAGTTTCCGTTGCGATTACGGTGATTCTTCTAGCGGGAAGCTCCGTCGCCGTCGCCGGCTCGATCGGGTTCGTCGGTCTCGTCATTCCGCATATCACGCGATCTATTGTCGGCATCGATTACCGTTGGGTCATTCCTTATTGCGCTGTACTGGGGGCTGTTTTGCTGCTATTGGCCGATCTTGCAGCCCGGTTCGTCATCATGCCCGGCGAGCTGCCGATCGGTATTATGACCGCTTTGATCGGTGTGCCTTTTTTCATCTATACGGCTAGAAAAGGGCTGGGCTCGAAAGGAGGAAAGCCATGAGACGGTTAATCGCATTTCGAAGCAAGGCTGACCGTTATTCGTTTCTTATTCACGGGAGGACGCTTCTCGTTATTTCGGGGCTGACGCTGCTTACCGTCCTGCTATTTTTCGTCAGCACGGGGCTTGGCACCAATTTCACTTCACCGCAGGCTGTGTTGAAAACGATTTTTGGACAAGGCACCCCGCAGCAAGAGTTGGTGATCGGAACGCTAAGGCTTCCTCGGATTATTGTGGGAATCCTTGTGGGAGCTTCGCTAGGGGTTGCAGGATCGATTCTTCAAGGGATGATCCGCAATCCGCTAGCCTCGCCTGATATTATTGGCGTTACCGGAGGAGGGACCCTGGCGGCTGTTACGTTTATTACTTATTTTGCGGGCACTGTCAGCATTCATTGGATGCCGCTGGCTGCTTTCGTTGGGGCTGCCCTGGTGTCCGTTATCATTTATTTATTGGCATGGCATAAAGGGGTTACGCCAACGAGACTTGTCTTGATCGGGATCGGGATTTCGGCGGCGACCAGTTCATTAACTATGTTAATGATCGTGCTAAGCCCTATGAATTCCGCGAGCAAAGCCTATACATGGCTGACCGGGAGCGTCTACGGCGCTTCTTGGGACAACGTGTATACTTTGCTGCCTTGGGTCATTGTGTTTATTCCGCTGGCTATTTACTTTGCCAGACAAATTAACGTGCAGGAGCTGGGGGATGATCTGGCGACAGGGCTGGGAGCCAAAGTCCAGCTTCACCGGCTCATGCTGCTGTTCATTAGTGTGGCGCTGGCCGGTTCTGCGGTGGCTGTTGCGGGAGCGATTGGCTTCGTCGGATTAATTTCCCCGCATATTGCCAGAAAGCTGGTCCCTCCCGCTTATGGGGGACTGATTCCGGTGTCGGCGCTGATCGGCAGCCTCTTGGTCTTGATTTCCGATACGGTGGCGAGGACGGCTTTTCCTCCGCTCGACATTCCGGCAGGCGTGTTTACGGCAGGGGTGGGCGCGCCGTTTTTTATTTTTTTGCTGTATCGGAATCGCAATCGATGACGGGGAGGGGCTGTAAAGGGGCCACGCCGCTCATGAATTAGCGGGGGGTAGTGGTGGGATAAGGCCGAAAGCCAGCGTGAGCGAGCGAAAAAGGCCGTCTCAGACGCGGAGAAGGCGAGGAACGGCCGTGAGAGGTCCGAAAAGGCTGTCTCGCGGGCGATGAGCGGTGGGATAGGGCCGAAAGTCGGGACGAGAGCAACAAGGGAATGGGCAGGGTGTGAGGCCCCATATCCATTCCCTTGTTAGCTTTCCCTGCATCCTCAGCCCAGGTTTAGTTCCGCCTTCAGCACGCAGAAGGCTGCACTTGATAGTCGTTGCGGCTGCAATCAATATACATCGGGTAAACAACTTCTCTATTCTGAGCGGACCATAACTCCTCTGAGGCTCCAAAATCCTCAAGCCCCTCAAATACCTCAATGACCTTCACGGATCTCTCAGTACTTTCATTCCCATGTTGACTCTGATAGGAGAGCATCATCGATTTGTTCTTTATGAGCACATCTACAAACATGCACAACATGATACCTATAACGAACACACCCAGTACTATGAATCCCAAATCTCGCATCATTGTTGTCCTCCTATGAATCATTTTTCATAGGTTAACGTACTTCGGCTAAAATGTCGCTCGAATGCCGTTGTCGTTTTCTAGGTAATTTTAACGACAGGAAAGACGCAGTGAACAAACTTGCTGCTCCAAATGTTGGATCATGGCGGTTCTGTGTACGTTTAATATGTCTTATTCAAAATATGCCTTCTTCCCTTTACCTCGAACTCCGGCCAATCCTATTTGCCCAAGCCCGGTTACGCCTTCACGGGCGCCGTCGATCATCGGATCGACGTAACGGGCAAACCAGGCTTCCAGCTCTCCTCTCATCGCGATGGACTGCTCTTGCGTCTCGGGAAGGTCGATCAGATTATGCTTTTCATCGGGATCCTCGCTCAAATTATACAGCTCATGCGGGCCGTAAGGGTATCGATGCACATATTTCCAGTCGGTCGTCCGAATCATCCGCACGGGACCGTATTCGTCGTAAATGACAACCTGCTCACGCATAGGAGCTGACTCGCCCAGGAGGAGGGAGTGGAAGCTGGAGCCAGGAAGCCTAATGGTATTCGGTTGATCACAACCCACATAAGCAAGCAGTGTAGGCAGGAAATCGTACCCGCTAACGAGATTTTCGCAAACTTGCCCTTGGGGAATGATGCCCGGCTGGCTGAAAATGGCTGGCACTTTGACTGAAGTATCGTACATGTTCTGAGGAAACGTACCGTTTCCTTTTCCCCATATGCCGTGATGGCCGCAATTGAAGCCGTTGTCACCCATATAAATAATCAGGGTATCCTTGCGAATGTCCATGCTGTCCAGCTTATCTACGATCCGGCCGATATTCGTATCCATCGCGGTTACAGCGGCAAAATAACCTTTTAAATTCTCCCGCTGATCGTCCGACCAAGGCGCTGTTTTAATCGACCATGGATGCTTGGGCTCCTGTGGACAGGTTTCAAAATTGCAGCCATCGTAAGAATCCACAATGTCCTGAGGATGATTATCGATCCATGGGCTGTGAGGCGCTGTGTAGTGGACACTTAAGTAGAACGGCTTGCTGCCGTCCTGCCGATCTAAGAAGGAGAGCGCATCGTCCGTGATGACGTCGGTTAAATAACCAGGCTCATTCACCAGTTCGCCATCGCGAATCATCGGTGCATTGTAATAATTGCTGCCGCCGCTTTGGTGCGCGTACCAATGCGTGAACCCTTTTTGCGGTGTGACGCTGTCTCCCAGATGCCATTTGCCGCTTAGCCCGCAAACGTAACCGGCGCCAGCCAAAACATCGGTATACGCCGTTTGCCCCTGCAAATATTGAATAGGGGATTCGCCGACATTGCCATCCCGGATCCAATCATGCACGCCATGCTGGGACGGAATGCGCCCAGTCATCAGCGAAGCACGTGCCGGCGAGCAGACCGGCGAGGTGCAAAAAAAGCTCGAGAACCTCATCCCTTGGTCTGCAAGTCGGTCCAGATTGGGTGTGCGGATCTCGTGATTGCCCGCACATCCCATAGCCCACGCCCCGTGGTCGTCCGATAGGATGACTACGATGTTTGGCTGCTCATTTCGGCTTGCTTTCGATTCCTGCTTTTGATCATTACTCATCGTTGTTCATTCGCCTCCGTTACTTATTTTTTTTGTGCCAAATAAGCTTTATTAACAGCTTCCAGCACCTTGTCGCCACCTTGTTCCCGCCACTTCTTGGACAGTTCGGTTAGCCCGCTGTCGATATCCTTCTTGCCCGTAATCATATCCAAATAATATTGATTGGCCAGTTCATTAATGACACTGCCTCGTTCAATTTCTTCCGGCGTTGTCGTGTTGACCAAATTCGGAACCATATATTTAGAGGCAATCTCAACGGATTGTTTAGCCCTGTCCGCTTGAGGCTCGGTTTGCGGCAAGTAGGTTTCCGTCAGCGGCCAAACGACACTACCCCAAGCAAGCGGATGAGACCATCCGTTCGAAGCAAAGTTATCTTTTGCCCGTTCTTCTTCATTGTAAGTAATTTTATCGCCTTGTTTGGTATAATGGACGCCTTCAATCCCTAGCTCCAGTAGATCACGACCTTCTTTGGAGAGCATGAATTCAATGAATTTAGCCGCTTTTTCGGGATTTTTCGCACTTTTCGTAATAGCTGTGAATAAGCCGCTCTTCGGGGCCTGAGCCAACCCCCGTTTTCCTTCCGGACCTGCAGGCGGAGCCATAAAGCCAAGCTTGCCGTTAGGATTCACTTTTTGCAAACTTGTTTCCAGTCGATTCACATGGCGGTAAAGAGCAGGGGCCATGAATCCGACTTTGCTTTGATAAAACTTTTGCTCGCGCTGTTGGGTGTCGTTGAGCAAAAATTCGGGATCGATCAGCTTCTCGCTCCACAATTTGTGAATATACTGAACGCCTTGCTTAAATGCGGGATGTTCAAAAATGGGAATAACTTTTCCCCCGTTATCTAGCGCCCAATCCGAGTAAGGCAAACCATAGGCATAAAATACGAAGTTAAAGGAACTGTTAAACCCGGTACTCTTAACTCCCGTTAGGCCATAGGTGTCCGCTTTGCCGTTTTTGTCCGGATCTTGCGTAGCAATGGCTTTCATGGTTTGATAAAAGTCATCCAGCGTCTCAGGCGGTTTCAACCCAAGCGTTTCCAGCCAGTCCGCTCGGTAGGCAAGCGCTTGATTGGAACGCTCAAGTTCAACGAATGGATAGCCGTAATACTTTCCGTCAACAGCCGTTCCCTTGAAATTGGCTTCAATTTTCGCTTTCGCGGTCGGCATAACGGGGAAATAGTCGTTAAGCGGGACTAGCAACCCTTCACTGATCCATTGGCTCACGGAAGCTGAAGGATAGTTAATGGTTACGACATCGGGCATATCGCCCGAAGCCATGGCTACGCTGATTTTCTCATATCCGCCCTCTGGAACGGTCCTGACCTCGAGATCAATGCCTAGTCGCTTGTTAATTTCAGCAATAATCCGGTCCCCGGGTTGAATCGACTTGGCGGCCGCATCGCCCGATGTCAGAAACACCAGCTTCGTGGGCTGCCCGTTTTTTGCGCTGTTCTCCGCCAGGTTCGCATTGTCCGTTGTAGTAGAACAACCTGCCGTTGTTAATGCTAGTATTGAAGCTAATGCAAAACTTACCCATTTTGTCTGCAATTGCATTCGCATGTTCGTTCCTCCTCATTTTCCTATACTTAAATTACGATTCTGGCTACTCCTTAACAGCTCCAAGCGTAACCCCTTGTACGAAATAACGTTGAAAGAAGGGATAGATAAGAATAACAGGAATCACGGATATCATAATCGTCGCCATTTTGACGGACGGACCAAGCAGGAAAGGGCTGTCCCCTCCCGATTGGAAAGCGGCCTCGTTGTCAATTAGCATGGAGCGCAGGAAGAGCTGTAGAGGCCATATCTTTTTATCTGTAATGTACATGACCGCCGTGAAAAATTCGTTCCACCTGGAAACGGAGTAGAAGAGGGCGATCGTCGCCAATGCCGGCATGGAAAGGGGGACGACCACCCTTAGCAAAATGCCGAAGTCATTACATCCGTCCAGCTTAGCGGACTCTTCCAAGCTCTCAGGTATGGAGCTGAAAAAGCTGCGCATAATGATCAGGTTATAGGTTGTAATGGCTGTCGGAACCATCATGGCCCATACGGTGTTCATCATGCCAAGCTGTTTAATGACCAAGTAAGTCGGAATAATACCACCACTGAACATCATCGTAAAAATGATCAAGAACATGACTGTTCTGCCGCCGGGAAGCTGCTTTTTGGAGAGGGCATAGGCGGCCATTGTCGTTGCGATCATGCTGATGATTGTACCCAGGACGGTTATGAATATGCTAATCCCGTAAGAAGTCCATAGTTGCTCCAGACTGAGCATGTATTGATAAGCCTCGAATGTCACACTCTTTGGAATTAGATGCAAACTCGAAGTCACGCTCTCTTGCATCGGCGTAATCGAAACAATCAGCGAATCCCAGAACGGATATACCGTTAGTAACGCTAGAAGTGCTAGGAGCGCGTAGTTGAGCGAGTCGAAGATTTTGCTCCCTAAGCTGCTGTTAGGCATAGCTGTCCCTCCTAATACACACCCTGCTCGCCGAGCGCTCTGGACAACCAGTTGGCGACGATAAGCAGCGTGAAGTTGATAGCGGATTTGAACAGGCCGACTGCGGCAGCCAGGCTGTAGCGCCCTTCGGTGAGCCCGATTCGATAAACATAAGTGTCGATGATATCGGCTACGCGATAGACGCCAGGATGATACAAGACGAATATTTGCTCAAATCCTGCCTCCATTAAGCTGCCTATTCGCAGGATGAACAAGATGATAATCGTACTGCGGATGCCCGGCAGTGTAATGTGCCAGATTCGCCGCCATCGATTCGCTCCGTCCATAACGGCTGCTTCATACAGCTGCGGATTTAGACCCGCCAGGGCAGCCATGTAAATGATCGTATTCCAGCCGAATTCCTTCCAGATCATCGAACCTACCAACGTACTGCGAAAAATACGCTCATCGGTTAAGAAACCGATCGGTTCCCCGGATAGCGAACGGACGGCATTGTTAACGGCACCCTGATCTGTAGAAAGCAAGCTGATCAAGAGTCCGCCCATAATGACCCAGGAAATGAAGTGAGGCAAGTAGATGATGGTTTGAATCGTCCGTTTTAACATGATTTTACGGGCTTCATTAAGTAGAATAGCGACGATAAGCGGCAACGGGAACCCAAAGATGAGTCTGTACAAGCTGATTACGATCGTATTCCAAAAGACTTGCCAAAATTTTTCCAATTCAAATAAATACGTGAAATGCTGGAATCCGACCCATGGGCTGCCCATAATGCCCTTGGTAATGCTGAACTGCTTGAAAGCAATAAGCGCTCCATACATCGGTACGTAATGAAACACCGTATAATAGACAAGCGCAGGTACCAACATGGCATACAAATAACGGTTAGCCAGTAAACGTTTCCAAAAAGTCGGTTTACGAAGCTGCCGTTTGTGTGCAGTTGTCGTGATTGGCACTGACATCGCTTTTTTCCCCCTCTCTTTTCCTGCATTTGTGACTGCACTTTCATCATAAAAAGGAGGGGGAGGTCGGGCAAGAATCAATACGGTTGAATGGATTCAATTTTCGTTTTTGATTAGGTATCAGATTTTCATTTTAGTATCAATTGTTGCATTTTACCCTTTAATCCGCTGTACGGATCGCTGATTCCGATATTCGGAAGGCGTTAAACCGCAGTATTTTTTAAATGTACGGATCAAATTTTGTTTCTGCCCGAATCCGGTTGCTTCCGCAATTTCGTTTATCGTTAAATACGTTTGTTCAAGCAAACGGCAAGCTTCGTTGTAACGCGTTTCGGTCAAATAATCGAGGAATTTTTTCCCGGTCACTTCTTTGAACAATTTGGACACGTATTGGCTGTTCATCAAGGCCATATCCGCGAGTGTCTGCAAGCTGATCGGCTCACGGTAATTCTGCTTGGTATACTCGACCAGCTTCTCCACGACATCTTGATGCTTGACTTCACGTTTTCCTTCCAACTTTCCAGCGATATCGCGTATAACGAGACCGAGGTCGACGCGCACTTGCTCCAAGCTGTTCTTTTTGCTGAATGCCAAAATCAAGTCCGGACTGCCGTCTTCTTCGTCTCCGCAAAGCTCGATACGAACGGTCATAAGCGAATGAAGAAGCTGCGTCAACATAATATCTTTGTAGGGAAAGCCCACCAACTCATCGCTCGCAAGCCGCTCGATCAGCTCGTCCTTGAGCTGCAGCGCCTTATCCGTGTTCCACGTTTTGAGCTCATGAATCAGTTTGTCCACGAGCTGCCTGCAGGCGGTGAAGCGACTCCGGTCCACATGGTTGGTTTGATAGTCTGAAATGCTTAGAATGCTGCCTTTGCCGGCAATCCGCTCGTATAGCAAAGCATCCAAAGCTTCGTTATACGAGAGGGAGATTTCGCTTAACTTTTCATACTTCCCGCCGATGCCTACGGTAACTGCCGTTCCATGCAGCTCATCAGCCACCCGGCTCCGCAACCGAATCGCCAGCTCCTTCGCATGATGGTAGGCGGATTGAGGGCCTCCCCAATGACCGGCGTTCATGATCAGCACATCACGGCTGTGGAATTGGCTGACGTACAGCCCTTTCCCGCAAGCTGCTATGAGCTCTTCACAGATGGCGCGTACACGAAAATGCAGTAAATTTAGCGCTTGCTCCTCAGGCTCAACCGGAATATCGGCATCCACATGAATGCGAAGCACAAGCACAATGAAATGAGCGTGATCTAAATCCAGCTCATAGTACTGCATTTGGCGCATCAACTCGTCGTCATTCGTCTTGCCCGCAAGCAGGCTGAGTACAACGTGATCCCGAATGACGAGTTCTTGACCGCGAAATTTTTCTTTAAATGCTTCTTTTTCGACATAAAGCCGATTGACCGAATCGCCGATGTAGCTGAACTCATCCCTGTCGTGCATTTTGGAGAAAGGCTTGTCCAGCAGCGTCGAGATCATGTGCACTGTTCTACTTACAGGCTTGTAATATCTTATGGATACGATGATCATCATCAGCATGCCCAGCGAAAATGCGATATAGGAAATCATGAGCGTTACGCGGATGACTTCATGGGATTTTTTAAATACTTCGGCTGAGGGATTCAAAGTTAAATAAATCCAGCCATTGGCATCCGAGGTCAGAAAAGAAACAAGGGTATCCTGCCCATTGATCTTTTCGGTGAACGAGCCTTCCTTCTCGCGCTGAATCCGCTCGATGTCCGCTTGATTAAACCGGCTAAGCAGCATGCTTTTATCCTTATAAGAGAGCACCTCGCCCTCCTGATTTAAGATAGCCATATTCCCGAGCTTGCGGTTATTCGAATTGACGACGGCGCTGTACAGCACATCCTCTTTCAAGTTCATAAGGATCGCGCCTTGCTTCTGAATGCCCCAAATGGGGACTGAGAAAAGAAACGTCATGACGTT
Source organism: Paenibacillus sp. FW126-R14 (assembly GCF_058789495.1). Taxonomy (NCBI): domain Bacteria; kingdom Bacillati; phylum Bacillota; class Bacilli; order Caryophanales; family Paenibacillaceae; genus Paenibacillus; species Paenibacillus sp. FW126-R14. The sequence continues at coordinate 34,760 of NZ_JBYTBS010000023.1, forward strand.
GACGGAATGATCGCCTTCTTCCAGATGTACAGCTTGCCAATCGTAAATATGCTTGCTTGCCATAAATTGCTGCACACCTTGCTTGTATGAAAACTGCTGCAAGTCGGTGATGCCGGAGGAAGAGATCAACTTTTGATTTTGGGCGCTGTACAAATAGATGGAGTCCAGGTACGTGGAGGAATTGATTCGTTCGGTGATGAGATCTTCGGTATTTTTCAGAAATCGGTACTCCTCCTCCAAATCCCATGAGAGCCATACCGTTTTCTGCAGATCGGAGTGCAGGGCAAGCGAAGCCGCTGATTGCTTTACTTCTCCAAGTGCCTGCTCGACCATTTTCCTCGACTGTCCAAGCAGTTCCTGATTATGGAGGAGCACTTCTTCTTTGAGCATGGAGTCTGTATAACGGTAAACGAGCATACCGACCAGCAGTGTAATCAGCACGACGGCAATGGTTAAATGCAGCAAAAGACGCATAAATACGGTTCGTTTCATAGCTTCCCCCTAGAACGCCGGATTTCCGGTCCTTTTTTATGTAAGCGCTTTACAAAAAATAAAACGACAAATCAAATAAGGAGCAGTATATCTATGAAGGATACCATAAAATTTGTCGGTATAGATGTCTATGCAGATAAAATTTCTGTCGAACTCGGAAAAATAGGGGGTTTAAAACTACGCGGGGTTGCATAGAAAAAGAGACAGCCCTCAGGAGGTCTATGTGCTTTCGGACCTGGAGGGCTGCCTTGTCTTATTATTTTACAGTTTGAGGGCCAGAGCTTTCGCTGCCGGAGACATTGGAAATCGTTGCAGTCGCATCCAACTTGGTTTCTTCCCGAAGCAGATAGCCGAAAAACAGGATGTAGTAGGACACGATGATGAAGAAGACGCCCGCGGTTACCGGATCTTTGGTAAATTGCGACGGATCGGCCGGATTCATACTGGCAGGGTCGGCGGAAAGTGCGATGAACGCCAGTCGATAGCCGATACGGCTAAGAAATAGCACGAGAACAGCGATTTCGATCCACAGGTGAGTGCGGTAGTACCAGCCGTCGGACCGATGCTCAAACCGGGTATGGCGAATGGCGGTGAGCCCGAGTCCCGTTCCGGCGGCAAGGCCGATGATATAGCCGATGAAATGAATCGGATGGATGAAGCCCAGCAGGAAAATGAATATCCCCAGAATGCTGAACAGTGTGAGCCGGAACTTGAGCCGGCCTTTGGACAGCTTTTGAAAGCCGATGGTGCGTTTGGTTCGACGGTAAATAATAAAGCCAATGAGAACAATCGGGATGGCGTAATGCATCCAATCTTGCATAGGTGTTCCTCCATTTCGTTTGCAGCATTTTACTTATTGTAGCAAATTTAGGCAGCTTGTCATGAGAAATCTTATTCCGTTTACAAAAAACTGTCATACACTTAATAGTAGTGCTATAAACTTACTATTACACACAAAATGCGCCGCAAGGAGTTGACATGGAAATGGCTCTAATCACTCACGTTAATGTATGTAATGCTGACAATGAAATTTACTGTTGTCTTCGGAATAAAGTTGTAAAGCTGGATGCCCAGCAGCAGAAGCATTTCTGTCAAGGCTGTAAAATGTTTGCCGGCGATGCAGACACTTATGGACGCGGTGTAACTTGTGCATGGGAAGATCTGAGAGTCGTCAGCAATCCCCATATCGTCAAAGATCCGCTTGAAGAATTTGCCCAAAATCAAATCAAAGAAGTGCCGACTGAGGGGCCGGCCCTGTTTCTATATACAACAGAATGGTAAAACATATCCTATTTGATTTCGATGGAACACTTGTCGATTCCAGAGCTTTGCTCGTGAAGTTGTACAATGAAATGGCGGGACAGCATCAATTTCGCAAAATCCGCGAACAGGATTTTGCGCTTCTCAGAACGCTTTCCATGGCGGAGCGGGTTAATCACTTGGGCGTGCCGGCCCTGCAGATTCCTAAACTCATCATCGCCGGAAGGCAGCTATATCAAGATAACATACGTGCGCTTCATATCGTGCCGGGAATGAAAGAGGTCGTAGCCAAACTTGCCTCCCAGGGGGTGAAAAGCTCTATTCTCTCTTCCAATTCGGAAGCGAACATCCGTCTGTTTTTGAAAAATAACAAGATGGAAGGCTACTTTAGGGAAATTATTTCCGCCAAGCTCCTTTTCGGCAAGCATCATGCCATTCGCAAAGTCATGAAGCAATGGGGCACAACGGCTGCGCGGATGATTTACGTCGGAGATGAATTAAGAGATATCGAGGCCTGCAAGAAATTAGGCGTGCCGATTGTGGCGGTCACATGGGGGTTTGACGCCCGGCCTCTGCTGTATAGAGGACAGCCCGATTATTTTGCAAATACCCCGGGGGAGCTGTTGAAGACGCTTCAGGGGTTAGTATGACTGCGCAGCTGCCTAAGCACCCTTGAGGCGGCTATTTGCGTTTCCGGCTGAAGAGCGCCGGGATGCCGGAGGCGCAAAATTCGCAGTAACGGTCATGCATCATGTAAAATGGCAAAGAGAGGATCTATTTGATGAAGGAGAAGTGTCATGTTATTTTATTTCATCTTAATTTTGGTTACGGCCGTTGATCAAATATCGAAGGTCTGGATTCGTTCCATGTTGAAAGTGGGAGAATCCATGCCGTTCTATAAGGACATTATTTCGTTTACATATTATCAAAATACGGGAGCGGCAGGCAGTTCGCTGCAGGGATGGGGCCGTTACCTCGGTATTTTGGCCGTCGTTATTGTCGCTGTCATTCTCTACTTCCGGAAAACGGGGCGCATCCAAGGCTACCTCATGCAAGCTGGAGCGGCTTTTTTCGCGGGCGGGGCAATCGGAAATGGCATTGAGCGTCTGCTGTTCGGGAAAGTAACGGATTTTATCGTTTTCCGTTCGGGGAATGGCATCATGAATGTGGCGGATTTGGCGATTAATTTGGGCGTCGTCTGTTTTGCCTTGGAAATGTTAATCTCATTTCTTAGGAAAAGGTATAGCAAAGAAAAAATCCTCTCGTAAATATAGGTCTAATATACTATAATTATAGATCTAAGGAACTATAATTATCCTTTTATACGGGAGTATGAAAAGGGTTCATGTTAGACTGGAGATGATCGTGTGAGTCTGGAGAGAAAGGCTTTGATCGATGAATTTTTTGCTATGATTCGTAAGTTGAATCGGACAGGCGCTGATATTATACATGTAAGGGATTTTTTCTGGAAATCTTCCGAAATGCGCGGCTTCGTTCCTCCGACAGTAGAATTCATGACGGTTCTCAAGACGTATAACGCCGTCTTATTTCATGAATTCCGCAAATCGCTTGTTCCCAATACAAGTATGAATATATTGGCGAATGTTCATATGGAAGCGGGAGAAGCGCTGATCAGCTTGGGGATTACAAGCTTGGAGCAGCTGGAGCTGGCGGTAAAAGGCAAAGTTACGGCACAAGCGAATAACGCATAAAAAAAGCTGCCCCCAAAGTCATCGTAGATGACGAGGGGCAGCTTTTTGCATAGGGTTCGTGTAAGGGAGCCACGCCACGAAGAGGCTATTCTTCTTTGCTCTGCTGCATGGCCGCACGAAGCTTGTCAGCGAGCGAGTTGCCGATCCCTGCTTGATCGGAATACTGCTCGATTAATTGACGATTCGCTTTGGCTGAGGCACGGCGGCCGCCGCCGGAAGCTTCATTGTCCACCTTCTCGACCACGTTGCAGGGACGGCATTGAAAATACTTGCCGGATTTGCCTGTGTGAATCTCCATCTTTTTATGACACTGGGGACAACGGTGATTCGTCAGCTGTCCGTCCGCTTCCCGCTTGTAGGAGCATTCCCGGCTGGAGCAAACGAGATAACGGCCTCTTTTTCCCTTAACTTCCTGAAGAAATTGTCCGCAATCCGGACATTTGCTGCCCGTTAAGTTATGCGGCTTATAGGCGGCATCGCTTTTCTTAACCTCGCTAACTAATTCCACAGTTTTTGCGCGAATCCCGCTTAAAAATTTGTCCATGCTGCCTTTGCCCTTGGCGATGCGTTCGAGCTCCTGCTCCCAACGCGCGGTCAGCTCAGGGGAACGCAGCTCTTCCGAGGCGAGCTCAATCAACTGCTTGCCCTTGCCTGTCGGAATGAGCTGGGAGCCTTGACGCTCGATGGTGTCGGAAGCGACCAGCTTCTCGATAATATCCGCGCGCGTTGCCGGCGTGCCAAGGCCCCATTTCTCCATCTGCGCCAGCAAAGAGGCTTCGTTGTATCTGCCCGGCGGCTTGGTCTGGCGGTTCAACTGGCGGGCTTGTTTGACGGTAACGGGATCCTTCTCTTTGGCCTGCGGCAGCAGCTGAGAGGCATCGTCATCCGTGTCCGTTTCTTCCCGGTCGGGATCGGTGAAATCGTTAGCGCCGTAAACTTCTTTCCAGCCGGCCTGCTTCACCACTTTGCCTGATGCATACAGCTTCTCGCCGGCTATGTCGACGGTCAGCTTCGTTTCGTCGTAGCGGCAAGGGCCATAGAACAAGGCCAGGAATCTGCGTACGATTAGATCGTAGAGCCGGCGCTCGTCTGCACTTAAGGCGGCAAGCGAAACTGCTTCGCCGGTCGGTATGATCGCATGGTGATCGGATACTTTGGCATCGTCGACAATGCGCTTTGTGATCGTTAACGGCTTGCGCAGCAGCGGAGCGGCGAGCGGCGCATAGGGACCGATCGCGGCGCCCTTGAGCCGGCCAGCCAAGGTCGCAGCCATATCCGAAGTCAGATAGCGTGAATCCGTCCGCGGATAGGTGACGATCTTGTACTGTTCGTACAATCTTTGCAGGACGTTCGACGTCTGTTTGGCCGAAAAGCCGAATTTGCGGTTGGCGTCGCGCTGAAGCTCCGTCAAATCGTAAGCAAGCGGGTGGGGAATCTGCTTCTCCGTTTGCTGAATCTGAGCGATGCGGCCGCTTTGGCCCTGCAGCTTCGCTTTCAGGCTGTCTGCGCGCTCGCGGTCGAAAATGCGCGTGTCTCCCGTTTTGGGGTCCCGCCACGCTGCGCGGAAAGAGCCCAAATCGGCTTCGATTAACCAATAGTCGACGGACCGGAAATCCCGGATTTCCGCCTCGCGGTTAATCATCATGGCCAGCGTGGGCGTTTGCACACGCCCGGCGGACAAGGACGCGCCGAACTTGCTGGTCAGCGCGCGCGTTACATTAAGGCCGATCAGCCAATCGGCCTCGGAACGGCAGACGGCTGCTTGATACAGCCGGTTGTAGTCTGTGCCCGGCTTTAGCTTCGAGAAGCCTTCGCGAATCGCCTGATCCGTCTGCGACGAAATCCAAAGCCGTTTGAACGGCTTCTTCCAGCGGATCAGCTCCATAATCCAGCGGGCGACGAGCTCGCCTTCCCGCCCGGCGTCCGTCGCAATGACCAGTTCGGCGAGATCGCCGCGCCGGCTCAGCTGCTCGATTCCGCGGAACTGATGCGACGTTTCCTTCATGACCTTGAGCTTCATGCGCTCAGGGAGGATGGGAAGATCCTCCAAATTCCAAGTTTTGTACTTGGTATCGTAATCATCGGGCTCGGCGAGGGTAACGAGGTGGCCTAGCGCCCAGGTGACGACATATTTGGCGCCTTCGTAATGGTGTTTCTGTTTCTGATTGCAGCCGAGTACGCGGGCGATTTCTTTGGCGACGCTCGGTTTTTCAGTGAGCACAAGAGTTTTCATAGGAATAATGACCTCATTTCTTATTACAAATTAGCATAAGCGAAAGACGATTTCTTTTCAAATAGGGATAAAATATGGGTAAATAATCCTAAAGAATTTTGTCGAATAACGATTGATTTTGCCTGCTTTTGTCCTAATTTCAAGGTATAATAAACGTATGGGATAAGAAAGGAGCTGACGCAAGGATGGGACGCAAATTTGCTTATTTCTCCAGCCAATCGATGAAAATGAAGTTTCAAGTGTGGATTGGCGTCGCAATTTTGGCTCTGGCCTTATCAATTATTACTCCTTTTTACTGGATAGAGAAGAAAAACCTGATCCATGAAGCGGAAAGTCAGCTTAAACAAATCATTGCGTTGCAAAGCTTATACATAGAAAGATGGAATCAGGAAAAGCTGGATGCGATCAAACGGTTCGCTCTTTCGGATAATGCCAAATTTCACAGGATCGGCGATTTAAACCGGGAGTTTCAGAATTATGCCGGTGTCAATTCGGAATTTGATTCCCTTAATTTCGTGGAGAAGGACGGGACGATTCATGCGGGCAATAACTCCTTTATATATGTAGGAGACCGGCCGTTTTTTAAAAATGCGCTCGATAAGAAAAGTTTTATTTCCGGTGTTGACCTATCGAAAGAAACCGGAAAGCCGATTATTACGTTTTCAGCTCCGGTACTTGGCGATCACAACGACTTTAAAGGCGTTGTGATGGGCGTAGTCACGCTCAATATGCTGGATCAGCTAATGAAGCAGCTCCGCTTCGGTGAAACGGGAGAGGTTTATGTCTTGGATGCCAAAGGGCAAATCGTCACCGCTTCAGGGGATCCGGGGATAAGCGGCGAGGCCCTTCACACCACAATGTCATCTGAAATTATCCAAAGAGCCAAGACCGGCAGCATATCGAGCGAGGTGTATACAGGCTTTCATGGTGAACAAGTATTCGGGCAATATCAATGGTCGACAGAGAAAAACTGGATTGTCGTCGGCGAAATCACGCAAAAGGAAGTTTTCCAGAAATTAAATCAATTAGTCATCACGATCATTTTCATTTCCCTAATCGCCTTCCTTGTCAGCATCCTTGCAGCGGTAACGATCGCTTCGCGAATTGAGAGACCGATCCGCTATTTGCTTCGTGCGACCCAGCACATCCGCCAAGGAAATTACCATTACCAAATAGATCCGGGTGAAATCAGAAGCGCTCCGGTCGAGCTGAAATTGCTGGTCAACACGTTTAATTTGATGTCTGAAAAGCTGAAGCAGACGATTTCTCTTCTGGAGGTTTCCGCTTTGGTTGATCAATTGACGGATATCCCTAATCGCCGGTACATGATGTCCGAAGGGTATGAACAGCTGAAGGCGTGCATCGCAGCGGGACATACGTGTTCAGTCCTGATGATGGATATCGACCATTTTAAAAAAGTGAATGATACGCATGGGCATTTAGTGGGAGACCGCGTTCTGCTGCATACAGCCTCTCTGTTGAAACGGTTGGCGGACAACCAGACGATTGTGGCGCGTTACGGAGGGGAAGAATTCATTTTATTATGCCTGCGGAAAAATGCCCGGGACAGCGCACTTATGGCTGAGGAAATCCGGGCGCGGATCGAGATGGAACCATGCAGGGATGACAAGGTCACGGTGCCGGTAACAGTCAGTATCGGGGTCGCTGCATTCTCACCGAAGCTGGAGTACGGCACTATCGTGCTTGAAGATATGATCTCCCGAGCGGATCATGCGCTGTATCGTGCGAAAACAGCCGGACGCAACCGGGTCGAGCTGGATCGATGAGAAATCATGGGTCTGGCTTTTTTTCATTTTGCATATTTTTATGCAATTTAGTGGTCAGAATCCCGAAGGATTAGTGTATAATAGTCAGGGAGTTAAAGAATTACCAACATTTGGGGGGCTAACCATGCAAAACGTATCTTTAAGTCCGATGGGAATTGGGAGAATTTTAGACCGCAGCTTCCAATTGTATCGGAAACACTTCTTAGTATTAACATTGATCATGCTGATTTTATACGGCCCTTTTTATCTCCTTCAGCACTTATTGACTTATCAAGAAACTGCAATGACATCGGGGTCGATTTTGGAGCAAATTCGAAATGGCGGCTCGCTGGAGAATATGTTTGGGCCAAATTCTACTTTCCTGCAAAATGACCCGGCATCCCGTGGTGAAGGATACTTATGGAGAACGCTCGTTTTGGTGCTGGTATTGATCCCGATTATGATGTTAGGACTCATGCCGGCCTCGGTCGCATCTGTCGTTCATCTTGTGAAAGCCAGTCTGTATGGGGAAGAAACTCCCGGCGTAGGGCAATTATTAAGGAAATCGTTCGCAAGATTCTGGCCTCTCGCAGGCAGTACGTTCTTATTCGGGCTCATTACAATTGGAATTTATTTGGGAATAGCTATTGTAATAGGTATTTTCGCTATTATTTTTGCTGTAGGCGGAAGCTTATCGAATGCTGCAGGAGGCTTTGGCGGCGGTGCGTTAGTGTTTACCATTGTATTTTTTACCCTGCTTGGTTTAGGATCGCTATTCACGTTTGCTTATTTTGTTATTCGTTGGGGTTACTGTCTGCCTGTAGTTGCTCTGGGGGAGGATTCCGTCGGCATCGGCAACAGCTGGAGATTAACGCGCAAAAGTTTCTGGCGTCTATTCGGAATGTATGTTGTGCTTACGCTGATTTTGTATCTCTTTCTGATCGTTGTTCAGCTGGTTATTGCCGCTGTTTTCGGTTTAGGGCTTGGAGCGCAGCTGCTGCAAAGCTTGATTTCCATCCTGGTTATGTCGCTTTGGTTCCTGCCGTATGCGGTGAGCTTCTTCGATTTGAAGGTGCGGAATGAAGGACTGGGCCTTCAATCTTTAATCGATAGCACGATTCCTGAGATGGGGAACGAACACATACAAATTCCTATTGATCTGGATAAAAAGAATGATTAATGCTTCTGTTAATTCTTTGCAGGAAGATAAACAGCAATTGCTGGAGATATTGAAGCAGGATGAATATACGGCTTATGAAGCGAAACAAAACGGATCGCTCTGGTCATGGCTGGAGCCCGTATTTCGCAAGATCAAGAGCTGGCTGCCTCATTTTGAGGTGTCTGACACGGTTACGGACTGGCTGACTGTAGGGGTCGCGATTTTGCTGCTGGGCATTGCCGCTTTTGCGATCTATTGGTTCGTGAAACAAATCATATGGCAAAAGAGGGTTCGTTCGGAAGCTTATTTGCCGGAAGGTCAAGTAAGCCGGTCTTACCGCCATTATTGGCAGCAGGCAGCGGATCTCAGAGGAGTGGGCGACTGGCGGGAGGGAGTGCGCTCCGTCTTTCTGACACTTCTGTTTTACATGGAAGACGCGCGTTTGATCCGTGTGGAGAAATGGAAAACAAATTGGGAATATGCGGAGGAGCTGAAGAGCGCAGCTTCTTCGTTGGTTCCTTTGTTTGAGGAGAGCTCGCTGCTTTTCGAGCGTATCTGGTACGGGAAGGAAGCTGTGACCGAGCAGCAGTTTATTTGGCTGTACGAACAGGTTGCCAGGGTTATCGGCAGGAAGGGGGGCGATGGCGATGACGCAAGGGCCGATTAAGCTTTATGCGGGACTAGCCCTCAGCATCGTGCTGTTTCTCGGACTAGGCTACTGGCTGGTGAAGCCGAAGCTTCCGGATCAGCCGCCCTATCTTTCCTTCTCAGCGGACGTAGACGGGACGAAAGCCTGGAAAGAGCTGCTCGGCACGAAGCAGACAGCCGTTAAGGAATGGCGGCTGGATTGGAAATACTTGCCTAGCGGCAGTTCTTCGATGCTGTTAGTCGCCATTCAGCCGTCCGCTGTGACGAAGTCGGACCGGGAGCAATTGCTGAAATGGGTACAAGCCGGCAATGACGCTATTTTGTTTGATCGCGACCCTGAAAGGTGGGCGTCTTGGGAAGTTCTTCCGGTGGAGGGGGGCGCGAAGGACGACAGCCTCTCGACGATTCGGGTCCAGCCGGGCTATACGCCAGCGGAGGGGACGCTGACAGGCAGAGTAGACACCCTCTACAGAATTAAGCCTGACAGCGGCGGGCAGGCGCTGTTCGAGGATGACCGCGGCGTGCTCGCCAGCCGCGTACAGGAAGGGGCTGGCAGCATCACCGTGGTGCTGACCCCGGATTGGATGCAAAATGGGATGATTGACGAAGCGTCCCATTTCGAACTGATCTGGCCGCTGTTCGCGAAGTCCTGGGACGCCGTGTGGGTCGATGAGACCCATCACGGCTTCGGGACGAAGCCCGGACTGCTGGCCGTCTATCCCGCGTGGCTCGTGTTCGCCAGCGTGCAGCTCGGTCTAGCGCTGCTGCTGTGGCTCTGGCTGCGCGGCAAGCGCTTCGGTCCCGTCCATACGCCGCGGGCGTGGACGGTCCGCCGCGGCGACGAAGGCGTACACGCCGTCGCCGCTTGGTACGAGCGCCTCGGCTACCGGCACGAGGCGCTCGCCCAGCAGCAGCTGTTCCTGCGGCAGCTGCTGCATCAGCGCTGGGGGCTTAGCCCCAGCGCCAGCCCTTCGCAGGCCGCGGAGACTGCGCGCGGCCGGATGTCGGAAGCGCAGGCGGCGCAGCTTGCGCGTCTGCTTGCGCCGCCGCCTGCGAGCGGCGGCGTGAGCGCCAAAGCGTTCGTGCAGCGAACGCGGGAGATGGGCGAGATGATCGCCTACTTGGAGAAGGAGTGAGCGTAATGAATGAACTTATACAAGCGATGGAACAGCGCGTGTTCGGTCAAAAGCTGAACACCAGGCTGCTCATCACCGCCCTGTTAGCCGGGGGACATGTCCTGCTGGAAGGGGTGCCGGGCCTGGGGAAAACCAAAATGGCGCGCACGCTGGCGGAATTATTGGGCGGCGAGTACCGGCGCATCCAATTTACGCCGGATTTGATGCCCGCAGATATTACGGGCAGTGTGATTTATCAGATGCAGGATCATTCGTTTAAGACGATCCAGGGGCCGATTTTCACCCATGTGCTGCTGGCTGATGAAATTAACCGTTCCGGTCCAAAGACGCAAGCGGCTTTGCTCGAAGCGATGGAAGAGCGGCAGGTGACGATTCAGGGGAATACCTACAAGCTGCCTAACCCGTTCTTTGTCGTAGCGACCCAAAATCCCGTTGAATACGAAGGCACTTACCCGCTGCCGGAAGCGCAGCTCGACCGCTTCCTGTTCAAGCTGGTGCTTGATTACCCCGGCGAAGAAGCCGAGGTCGCCATTCTTCGGGGACATGTGCCGTTTCATCAGCATCAAGACGAGCCGCTTCAGGCTCTGTTGACTCCTGAGCGAATCACGGAACTGCAGCGGAAGCTGGCGGATGTGGTGGTGGAGGATTCCTTGTACACTTACATCGCAACGATCGTCCGCAAAACCCGCGAGTCCAAAAAAGTTCAGCTGGGGGCAAGTCCGCGGGCCGGTATCGCCGTGCTGATGGCGAGCAAAGCCTGGGCTTTGCTGGATGGCCGGACGTATGTCACGCCAGACGATATTAAGCTTGTGGCGCGGCCTTCGCTGCGGCACAGACTGCTGCTGACACCGCAAGCGGAACTGGAGGGCGGAACAAGTGACCACATCATCCAAGAAACGCTCGGCTCTATTCCGGTTCCTAGATAAAACGATCTTTCAAGACTTCATCCTGCCTACGCGAAGATTTATTGTTATCGTGCTGGTTGGCGCTGCCTGTCTGCTGATCGCCGCTCCTCTGGATGCGGTCCTGCCGGTCTTCTGGAGCTTTAATGCGCTGCTGCTTGTGCTGAGCGCTGCGGATCTCCTTTTGCTGCCCAAGCGCGGCAGTTGGAGCTTACGCCGCACGCTTCCGGAGCAAGCGGATGTGAGAAGCACTTTTGATGTCAATCTTGAGCTTGAGATTTCGCAGCCTTCTTCCGTTCACATAGAGCTTATGGATCATGTGCCTTACACCTTCCGTTTGGTGAGCAGCCGATTAAGCGGAGCCTTTCGCGGGACGACTGCAGCTTTCGGTTACACGGCAACGGCTCTTGAAAGAGGCAAGTACGCTTTTGAATACGTGTATCTGCGCTATTCCGGCGGCATGGGACTTTGGCAGAAGCAGGTGCGAATCAGTTCCCGCGGTGCGATCGAGATTTATCCCGATTTGTCTCAGGTGCGCGGAGTGCTTAGCGCCGTTCAGGATACTTTAATTTTAGAAGGCCACCGTGTGTTTAAAAAGCAGCGCAGCGGCTCCGAATTTCACTATATTCGCGATTATGTGCAGGGGGATGACATCCGGCATATCAATTGGATCGCGTCGGCGCGTACGACGAAGCTGATGACGAACCATTTTCAACCGGAAAAAGGGAAGATTGTCACGCTCGTGCTGGATTGCGGCAGGCAAATGGCGATTGAGCTGGACGGGCAAGTGAAGCTGGACCGGACGCTGGAAGCTGCTTTGACGTTGGCTGCCGTAGCTCTCAAGCAGGGGGATCAAGTCGCGCTCATCGCCTACTCGAACGAGGTCAAAGTGTATGTGCCGGCGGGAAAAGGGCTCTCTCATTTACAGACGTTGACGAAGGCCGTGTATGATCTGAGCACCGATTTCGTTGAATCCGGCCCGCAGATCGCCTTCACGCATGTGCTGCGTTTTCTGAAAAAACGCTCGCTCATCGTATTGTTTTCAGATATGGAAAGCTATCTGTATAACGGGGAAATGCTGCCTTACGTGCAGCGGCTCCGCAGAAGTCACCATGTGCTGCTCCTCTCCTTGCAGGACCCGCTTATTCATCAATGGGTGCGCATCCGCGCTGAGGATAGCCGGCAGGCTTACCGGCAGAGCGTGGCTCACAAATTCGCGACGGATCGCTACGCTTACGTAAACGAAATGGCCGGCAGAGGCATTCCCGTGATGGATGTCCCCGCCGACCAACTGACGCTGAGCGCGGTTAATGCGTATTTGGATTTGAAAGCGGGCGATCGCTTATAGCGTTAATTGCGGTTGCCCGTTGGCTCTTTTGCGGCTGCCATATACATAATATAGAGCCAGGAGCAGCAGTGTAACGCCCGCGATGATGTATTTCATTTCGAGAGATAGCGTGGAAGGCGTAATGTAGCCTTCAATGATTCCCGCGATGACGAATAAAGGGATCGTGCCGATGAGAAGCTGGGCGGATTCCTTGGCCGACTCCAGGAAGCGCAGCTTGCGCGGATAGGGTCCTGGTACGAAGAAGCGATAGCCCATGTACAAACCGGCTCCGCCCGCGATAAAAATAGCCGTAAGCTCAATGATGCCATGGGGCAAAATGTACGCCCAGAATACATAGCTTTTCCCGGATTGCATGAAGACAGCCGCTAAGGCGCCGACGAGCAGGCCGTTGCTGATCATGAGGTAGACGGTGCCGATGCCAAGCGTCACACCGCTGATGAAGGCAAGCACGGCGACCCGGATGTTGTTCGTCATGATGGCCGTTGAAACAAGCGGGGAATGCAAGTCGCCGCGCGGATCTGCCGTTTTGGACGGATCGATGCTGTCCGCCATGGTTCCCGGCATAATCAGGGACAGATTGAGCGGATCTTTCCAGACCGACAGGAAGCCGAGCAAGCCTCCAAGCAGAAAAAGGACGAAGGCCAAGCCGACGAACAGGCTTCTGGCTTGAATCAGCGAAGGGAAGTAATGGAGGAAAAATTCCTTCAGTTGTGTGCTGCTCTTATTTCCTTCTTTATACATGACATTGTGCGCTTGGGAGACAAGGTGATTCAAATAAACCGTTGTTTCATGCGCCGGCGAGTACGTTTGCAGCGTCGCCAAATGGGCGGAAACGATTTTGTATAACTCGGTAAATCTGTTTATGTGACTGGCTTGCAGGCTGCGTTTTCTCTTACCAAGCTGGAGCAGCAGCTCTTCGAGCTCCGTCCATTGCGATTTGTGTTCCCGGATAAAGCGCGAGATGTCCATGAAAGCCTCCTAAGCGTTCTACTTGGCAAAACGTAAGGGTGAGTGAAGCGTTAGGCTTCCGTTTTGCGTTTTAACCTGTTCATTCTATCATATTTAAGTCTAGGATTACCATAATTTTGCAATGTTAAGGGAGATGCTATGAACGAATCTCTGGATAAAGAAGTAACCATCATTACCCCTGAGCAGGTGCAGCTGCAGTTCCAAACGGCCGGGATTGGCAGCAGATCGGTGGCGCATCTCTTGGACAGCCTCATTTTGGCAGGGATCAATGCGTTATTGTTTGTATTCGCTATTCTGGTGGCCCGGTTGTATTCAGGCGATTGGCTGCCTGCTCTTGCGGATTACGTCCTCGCAATTACCATCGTTTTATGGATTATATTGAATCTGGGTTACTTCATTGGTACGGAAGCTTTCATGGGCGGGCAAACGCCAGGCAAGAGAATACTCGGGCTGCGCGTCATTCAAAACAACGGCCAGTCGGCTACGATTTTATCCATTCTGATCAGGAATCTGTTTCGTTTGCTGGATATGATGCCGATGTTCTATTTTATTGGAGCGGTCAGCATCTTCTTAAGCTCGAAGGATAAGCGGATCGGGGATATGGTTGCCGGAACCATTGTCGTGATCGAAGCTCGTTTTGAACGGATCAAACGCAGGAAACGACTGGATAAGGCGATTTTTAGAAAAAACTATCCTGATATCGTATTGAATATCGAGGATGCTTTCAGACAGGAGATCACTGCGCAGGACTGGCAGCTTCTGCAGGCTTGGGTGGAGCGCGTACCTACGATGCCTGCAGTGAAATTGGCAGAGCTTGCCGCGCCTATTGCGCAGTATTTGGCCAATAAGTTGAATCAAAATCCCGGGATTGCCCAAGATGCTCCTGCGTTCTTAGTCAAGGTTTATGCGACTTTGCGAGAAGATTGGGAGATATAAATGAAATGGCGAACCAATGCGGTTGGCCGTACGTAGCGCTGCTCAGAGGAGGGAAAGTATGGGAACGTCAGCTGTCGTAGCCGGAGGAACAGGGTTAGTGGGACGCGAGCTGATCCGGCTGCTGCTCGAAGACCGTTCGTACGATAAAGTTATTGCGCTCGTGCGCAGGGACATGCAAGCCGGTCATCTTCGGGGGCATGAAAAGCTGGTCCAAGTGATTACCGATTACGACCGGTTGAATGAGGAGCTTGAACCTGTGATGCTGGGGGATGCTCACGTATTCTGCACATTGGGAACGACGATTAAAAAGGCCGGCTCTCAAGAGCAGTTTCGCAAAGTAGACTTCGAATACCCGATGAAACTGGGGGAAATCGCGAGCAGGGGGAAGGCGGGGGTTTTTGCCATCGTGACGGCGATGGGGGCAAACCCCGCGTCGTCTATTTTCTACAATCGCGTAAAAGGCGATGTCGAGCAGGGGCTGCGTTCACTGAATCTGCGTTCGCTCTACTTGCTGCGTCCCTCTCTGATCCTGGGGGACCGGGATGAGGTCCGTGTGGGCGAACAGATTGGCAGCCTGGTTTCCCGGGCGATTTCGCCGCTGATGATTGGCGGGCTTCGGACTTACCGTCCTATTCATGCGAGCACGATTGCCGCCGGATTAATTGCCTCTGCGAAGATGGGCGAGGCGGGTGCTCACATTGTGTCGTCCTCCCGCATTGCCGAGCTGGCTGCGAAGTAGGGACAGTTGGGGCCCTCAGCCATTATCGACGAATATACGTCTTCCTGATATGATTAGAGACGTTAATCATAAACGTGCCAAAATTGTTTGGGGAAAGCAGGTTTTATACCATGATCGATCATATTGTACTCGTGAAATTCGGAGAAACAACAACGCAAGAGCAGCTTCAAGAAGTCGTTGACCGCTTTAAAGCGCTTCGTCCTCATCTGACGGGGATCGTCGATATTCAAGCAGGGCTTAACTTTTCGGAGAAAAATAAAGGATATCAAGTAGTTTTATCGGTCCGCTTCGAGGACAGAGCTGCGCTGGAAGCATACGGTCCAAATCCGGAGCATCAAGCGGTCGCAGCTTATATTCGCGAAGTGGGTCGTGAAGATAGCTTGATCGTTGATATTGAGATTTAACGGGAAAAAGCTTCCTGCCTCTAATGGGGCGGGGAGCTTTTTAGATTGTTGAAGGGGCATTGCGATGCCCGCACACGCCCATCCCATGCAATCCGCTCTTATGCTCGCTCCCCCGCTAAACTCGCCCTTACTTTGCCCGTTCCTTCCGATACACGGAAGGTGCGCTGCCGCTCCATTTGTGGAACTGTTTGGAGAAATAGAGCGCATCGTTGAAGCCGACGGAAGAGGCCACCTGATCAATGGTCATGTCCGTTTCCAACAGCTGCTTGGCGCGTTCCATGCGGATTTTGAATAGGTACTGCATGGGGGCGAGGCCCGTGGCTTGTTTGAACATTTTGCATAAATAGGTTCGGTGGTAGCCTAATGTGCGGGCGAGATGCTCGATGGAGACGGTTTGCGTGTACTGCAGCTCCAGGTAACGGACCGCCTGATTGACCTGCCGCTGGATGTCCGTTTCTGTGGCAGGCTTCTCCGTCGCCTGAGGATTGCCCGTCCGGCCAAGCTCGCGGAGCAGCAGCCGAAGCCAGCCGGCGGCTGCGATATCCTCAAGCGCCGGCTGCATCGACGGATGAAAGCAGGAGCGGATGCGGCGGTAAAAGTGACGGATGGAGCGGGGGGAGCTTCCCGAAATGACGGCATTTTGCGGGGAAGCGCCAATTTGGGTCAGTGTCATGCCCGCACTCCGGCCATTAAAACCGACCCACGTATAGTGCCAAGGCTGCTCGGCATCCGCGGTGTAGCTAAACAACTCACCGGGGAAGATGATGAAGCTGTCGCCGGCTTCGCATGTGTAAGTGCGGTTATGCATCTCGAAAGTCCCTTTGCCGGCATGCACGGTGTGAATCAAATAATAATCATGGACGGCCGGTCCCATCTTGTGAAGAGGGTGGGGCTTGCCTTCTCCGCTAAAAAGCACGGACAGCTCGCTATTGCTCTCATGAGAATTAATGCTGACGGTATAATAGTTATGTTCTGCAATCATGGTTGCCTCGCATGTTTTTATTTTTAAGGTACCGCAATAAACTACAAATGTCCATATTGGAATTCGTTCAATCCATATGCTTCCTTGAGCACCTGCGCTATAGTGAAGATATGAAAACGACTTCATATTGGAGGGTATTCCTACATGTCCAAAATTACATTCCTAGGCGCCGGAAGTACGGTATTTGCTAAAAACGTGCTCGGAGATTGCCTGCAAACTCCCGCATTGCAAGGCTTTGAAATCGCTCTCTTTGATATTGACCACGAACGCCTGCAGGACTCGGCAAACATGTTGAATAATATCAAAAAAACGGCTGGAAGCACGTCGATTATCCAAACGTATACAGACCGCAAGGAAGCTCTGCGAGGAGCCAAATATGTGGTGAACGCCATCCAAGTAGGCGGCTATGATCCATGTACGATTACGGATTTTGAGATTCCGAAAAAGTACGGTTTGCGGCAAACGATCGCGGATACGGTCGGCATTGGCGGCATTTTCCGAAATCTGCGTACGATTCCTGTTATGCTCGATTTTGCGGCGGATATTCGCGAGGTATGTCCGGATGCTTTGTTCCTAAACTATACGAACCCAATGGCTGTATTAACGAATGTGATGAACACGTATGGCGGCGTTCGTACCGTCGGCCTCTGCCACAGCGTACAGGCATGTATTCCTGAGCTGTTTAAAAGCCTTGGCATGGAGAAGGAAGGCGTAAAAGCCAAAATCGCAGGCATCAACCATATGGCTTGGCTGCTTGAAGTTACGAAGGACGGCGTCGATCTGTACCCGGAAATCAAGAAGCGGGCGATTGAGAAGCAGAAAGAAAAGCACCCGGATATGGTCCGTTTTGAAATGATGCTGAAATTCGGCCATTATATTACGGAATCCTCCGAGCACAATGCGGAATATCATCCCTACTTTATCAAACGGAATTATCCGGAGCTGATTGACCGCTTTAACATTCCGCTTGACGAGTACCCGCGCCGCTGCATCGAGCAGATCAGCCGCTGGAAGCAAATGCGCGAGGATCTCGTGAACGATGCGAATTTGACGCATGTGCGTTCTCACGAGTATGCGTCGTACATTTTCGAAGCGATTGAAACGGATGTTCCGTTCAAAATCGGCGGCAACGTGATGAATACCGGCTTAATTACGAATTTGCCGCGCGAAGCGTGCGTGGAAGTGCCTTGTCTCGTTGACCGCAACGGGGTTACGCCTACTTATGTCGGCGATCTGCCGCCACAGCTTGCGGCGCTTAACCGTACGAACATCAATACGCAGCTACTGACGATTGAAGCGGCGATTACACGCAAACGCGAGCATATTTATCACGCGGCGATGCTGGATCCGCATACGGCGGCAGAGCTGTCGATGGACGACATCGTGGCGATGTGCGACGATTTGATTGCCGCTCATGGCAGCTGGCTGCCTGAGTTTTCATAATCCTTTCCATAAAAAAAGGTCATGACGTATGTTTGGCATACGCATGGCCTTTTTACTTACCCGCCAAATGCATCGCGAAAGGCGCTGTTGAGGGCCGCTGGTTCGACTTTCCAAATCGGAGCAATCTCAGGTCCGACGTTATCGTCAAACCAGTCGGACAGCGCTCTACGGTTGGAGCCGTTCTCCACGATGAAGGGGAGATTGAGCATCACCTTTTTCACATACAGCTCCTCGGCTTCTTTAATTTGCTCCGGGGTTAGCCATATTTTCAACCGTTTCACAGTCCGGTACAGCTCCTTGCTGCAAGCTCTCCGAATGCTGCGGGCATTGGGCAGCTGCTGCTTATGTTTTTCACTTTGCTTGTTGTTGATCATGACTGCAACCACACTCCCTCTATGCTATTTGTATGCATGGAGTGGGCTTGGAGCCACTAGGGACAGGAACCTAAGGAGCCCAAGTTGCTGAATGTTCGTTTACTCTCGAGGGAGACGCACCTTGAACGAGGTGCCTTGGCCCAAATCGCTTTGCACGTCGATGCGGCCATGATGGAGCGCAATAATCTTCTGCGCGATCGCCAGCCCGAGGCCGCTTCCGGCATTGGCGCGGTTTCTTGCTTTATCGGCTTTGTAGAAGCGGTCGAAAATGTGCGGCAGCTCATCGGCAGGAATTCCGATGCCGGTATCGCTGATTTCTACCAGAATGTCCTTCGCCTCCAGCTGAATGCCGATCCTCAGGGTATCTCCCGGCCTGCAGAACTTGATGCTGTTCGTAACGAAATTTTGCCACACTTGGTGGAGCAGCCCGGCATCCGCGGATATCGTGACCTCCGGCAGATCAAGCTCGATCGCAATTTCCTTCTCGCTCCATTGCCATTCGGTGACGATGAGAATTTGGCGGATCTGCTCGTCCAGCCGGTAGACGCTCCGCTTGACGACATGGCTTTCTTTGTCCAAC
Organism: Paenibacillus sp. FW126-R14; assembly: GCF_058789495.1. Taxonomy (NCBI): domain Bacteria; kingdom Bacillati; phylum Bacillota; class Bacilli; order Caryophanales; family Paenibacillaceae; genus Paenibacillus; species Paenibacillus sp. FW126-R14. The sequence continues at coordinate 53,843 of NZ_JBYTBS010000023.1, forward strand.
GAAGCTAGTGTCAGGAGCTGCTTGCTAAGGGAGGAGAGCCGCTTGCTCTCTTCTAAAATGACATGCAGATACTTTTCCTTTTCTTCCTCAGACGTGCCTTTATCCAGAATGGATTGCGCGAAGCCTTGTATGGACGTCAAAGGCGACTGAATCTCATGCGAAACATTGCCGACGAACTCATGCCGCATCTCATCCAGCTGTTTGAGCGATTGCGCCATATAGGTGAAATCTCTGGCCAGCCCGCCGATCTCATCCTGCCGGGAAACGTCCATGGCGATGTTGAAATCGCCCCCAACGATCCGTTTCGTAGCTTCCCGCAGCCTTTTGACCGGCTTCACAATGTACTGCGAGAAAATAACGATGAGAAGGATGCTGAATAGAAAGGTAAGCCCTAGCAGGAAGGCCATAAGGACGCGAACGCCGCCGATCTGCTGCTCCAAATTAGGCCGCACGAATAAGGCATATGGCTTTCCCTGCACCTGAAGAGGGACTCCGATGCTGTTTCGCAAACTATTTTCAAAAAAGCCGGTCACCATAAGGAAGTGGCGCTCGACAAGAATGCCGCGGTAGGTTTCGCCGTTCAACACCTGGCGGATTTGTTCGGAATCAAGCTGGATATGCCGGAAAGGAGCCCCGTAGAAGGTGCCTTCCATTCGATCGTTAACCGCATAAAGCTGAAAGCCCATGCCCGCGATATGCGTGAAAAAGACGCCCGGTTCCAGCTCAGGCACCTGTTCATATAACGAGCGGATTTCGTTCGTTACTCGCCAGATTTGTTCTTCATTTTCGTCCCGCAGTTTAGCCGAGTAATAACTGTTCGATAGCAGCAGGGCCAGCATGCTGCTGACCATGGCAATGACGACGAAGGTCATGACAATCCGAAAATATAGCGTCTTCACCCTCCGGTCACCTCAAGCTTGTAGCCAAGCCCCCGCACCGTTGTAAGAATGAAATCGCCGGTCATGTCCTGAAATCGCTCCCTAAGCCGCTTAATGTGTACATCAATGGTCCGGCTATCGCCTTGGTAGTCGGTTCCCCAAAGCATCTGAATCAGCTGCTCCCGCGTAAAAATGCGCCCGGGATGGCTGGCCAATTGCGCCAGCAGCTGAAATTCTTTGAGCGGAAGAAGCATCGTTTGCCCTTGGGAAATCACTTCATAGCTTTTGAGATTGATAACGGTCTGGTTTAACGTAATCTTTTCCGAGGAGACAAGCTGGTAACGGCGCAATAAGGCGCGTACGCGAAACAACAATTCCTTCGGTTCGAACGGTTTTACCATATAATCATCGGTCCCGGACGCAAAGCCTCGCTCCTTATCTTCCAGCTCTCCCTTCGCGGTTAAAAGAAGAACCGGTATATCGTAATGTCCGCGAATTTCTGCGCATAGAGCGAGGCCGTCCCGATTGGGCATCATCACATCGACAACCGCTATATGAATCTGCTCGCGCACCATCAATTCTGACGCTTGCTCACCGTCCGCTGCTTCAAACACCTTGTATCCTTCCTTGGAAAATACGAAACGGAGCAGTTCTCTAATGTGAGCATCATCATCGGCAACAAGAATCTGGGTTATCAGTTTGCGCACCTTCTTTTCGATAATCATTAAGCTTGGCAACAGTGTAAACGAAAAGAAAGCTTATTGCCACTTCTTGTATGCGATGGAGGAATCGCTGACCGTTAATCCACGACCAGATATCCGATCATCGGACCGTTATGGGCAATATCGGCATGCGTCATGCAAATAATGCGGTAGGTGCCTTCTTGCTCGGCGGTGAAATGGACGACGGTTTCTTTTCCTTTTTTGACTTCACCGCTAATGTTGAGTCCTTCAATCAGAAAAGGATGGCTGTCGCCGTTGACGCCGTAGATGCTCAGTTTGATTCTCTCGCCTTTACGGATAAGGACTGTGCCTGGATCCCACCGGTACGCTTCGATCGTTTTCCCGTCTTTGGACGTCGATTTGAACTCCCCCACAACCATGTGGATGGTTCTTTCGGACGCCGGTTCGGCCAGCGTGGGGACGATTTTCCCGCGGTTCAAATAGAGCATGCCGGAAAGAAGCAGCAGCAGTACGAGGGCTGCCCGATAGAGATGCTTGCGTTTTACAATCCATACTTGGGACATAGGGACCCGCCTCCTGTACAAACATACTTGTACATTTTATGCAGAGGCTTGTCAGCGCATGAATATGTTTATGATACTTGCTGCTGCCAGGCGGCGGGAGAACGGCGAAGCTGGTTGATCAGAGCCCGTCTGTGGTAGAATGAAGGGTAGATTCGGAATGGATAATAGAGGGAGAGAGGGTTCAGGAATGGGTGAGTTGATTCACAATGTTTTGCTTTACTTGGAAGGGCTTGGGTATTGGGGGATTTTCCTCGGATTGATGCTGGAAGTAATTCCGAACGAGCTGCTTCTTGCCTATGCCGGCTACTTGGTATCCAAAGGAGAAATTCAGTTTATTGGTGCTATTGTTTGCGCGGTTGTCGGCGGGACCCTGGCACAAATCGTGCTTTATTGGATCGGACGTTACGGAGGCAGACCTTTCCTGGAGAAGTACGGCAAATACTTGCTTATTAGCAAGCATCATATCGATGTAGCTGAAGCGTGGTTCAACCGCTATGGCACGGGCATGATTTTCACAGCCAGATTCATTCCCATTGTTCGTCACGCGATATCGCTTCCTGGTGGCATGGCCAAAATGCCGCTTGGCAAATTTACACTGTACACGGGGCTAGCTCTAATTCCTTATTCTTTTCTCTATGTTTACTTGGGGATGAAGCTCAAAGACAACTGGGAGACGATTGACGAAATCGCCGGGCCTTATATTAAACCATTAATCATTGCAGCAATTATACTGACGCTTTTATATGTGGGATATCAACTCTATTTGAAAAGAAAAGCGAAGAATTAGCTTCCTGTATTTGGCGCTTTCGAAGCAATTTGTTACAATATTAAAGAAGAATCATGAAAAAGGAGATGGGTAGCGATGAGCACGAATCTTGCAAGCAAACTGCGCACAGGCTTAAAGCCTCAGCAATTCATTGACAGCATGGAGAAAAATCAAGAGCAATTTCTGGCGTATTACAATGGATTCGAATGGGACAATGAAGAGGATAAGGAATATTTCGATTCTCTCAACAACCGCGACGATCTGCGCTGCCTCATTATTGCTGCAGAATGGTGCGGCGACGTCGTTCGCAACGTGCCTGTCGTATTCAAAGCGCTGGAGAACAGCGGTGTGCCTGTAGAAGTGCTGATTATTGAGCAAAACTACGACGTTATCGATCAATTCCTGACAGGCGGCGGCCGCGCGATTCCGATCGTTGTGTTTACCGATACCGGCGGCTTTGTGCTTGGACACTGGGGACCTCGTCCGAAAAACGTGCAGGCGGTCATGACGCAGTTCAAGAAAGAAAATCCAGATCGCGAAGCGCCTGATTATAACGAAAAAATTCAAGTAGCCAGAGCCGAAATGGGCCGTCAATATGGCGAAGGTAACGGGTACCATGCGGTTATCGTGAAGGAACTTCGTGACTTAATCGAGTCGTTCTAAGCGAATTCCAAGGTGAGGGCATATGATTAATATAGATACATTTGTTTTGGGACCTGTAAGCACGAACGCCTATTTATTATCCGATCCGGAAACAAAAAAAGGCATTATCATCGATCCTGGGATGAATCCGAAGTCGCTGATCAAGAAGATTGCCGATTTGGATATTGAGGCGATTCTTCTGACGCATGCTCATTTCGATCATATCGGCGGCGTTGAGGAAATTCGCAAGCTCAAAAACTGTCCCGTTTACATTCACGATCTGGAAGCCGATTGGCTGACGAATCCGAAGAAGAACGGCTCTGCGCGTTGGCCTGAGCTGGGCGTCCTTATTGAAACGGAGCCGGCGGAATATGCGCTGGATGAAGGGCAAACCTTAGAATTTCTAGGCGTCCAATTCAAAGTTTTCCATACGCCAGGCCACTCTCCGGGGAGCGTTAGCTTCCTGCTAGACAAACATTTATTCTGCGGGGACGTCTTGTTTAAGCTGTCGGTAGGCCGGACGGATCTGCCTGGCGGGGATAACAATACGCTGCTCGACTCCATTCAAGATAAGCTGTTCGTTCTCGAAGACGATGTCATCGTTTATCCGGGACACGGCGGTAAAACAACGATTGGTTTCGAAAGAGACAACAATCCATATGTGTAAGACCAGACGGTGTGTCGGGAATTTGTTCCTGACCGCCGTTTTTTTTGTTCTATCGCAGTTCCCCAGAACGGCTTGTCCCACATGTACAAGCGGGCTTATGCCGGAGGCTCGTTCGCCCATGATACGTAACCATTTTTGGGTGAACTGGGTGTTTACCGTGTTCGTCGTAGGTGCTCCCCCATAGACTGATGTTGTAAGCTATTCACCCAACATGATCAATAACAACATGAGTTTAATGCTTCATAATTCTAAGGAGGTGCTCCACCATGGAATATGTTAAAGCTCCAAATTATCCAATTGCACCGATGGCGGCTCCAATGCCAGCCCCTGCTCCTATGCCAATGCCAATCACCATGCCGATCGCACAACAGCCAGCGCCAGCCCCGATTATGCATCATCATAAACCGGTGCACAATGATATTCACCTGCATGCATCGTACCAACAAACTTCGTTCGTTTTCCCTAAACCTGTTGCTGCAGCTCCGGTAGCCAAAGTTTGCTCGTACGGCCACAATAATCTGGGCAGCATTCTGGTTCTGTTTATTTTGCTTGTTATCATTACCCGTTGTATTTGTAAATAATAACAGTCAAAAGAAACAGCGCGAAATGGACCCGCGGGAGGTTGACACCTCTGTGGGTTTATTTTGTTGAACCGCAAAGTAGTATCATTTTTTCACAACGTAGAGTCACATTTGCCCCTTGTATCTTGGTAAGCTTGAATTGTTAAGAAGGACGATGCAGCGACAATTCAAAGATGACAGGGGACTAACGCGATGCAAAAAAATGATGGCATGAATTACGCACCAGTCGGTACATTTAACTCCGTTTGCAAACCGGGGGAGTTTATATTTGCAGCAGCAGCTTTGGATCATGGCCATATCTACGGCATGTGCAACGGGCTTCGCGAAGCGGGCGGCGAGTTGAAATGGGTTTACGATCCCGATTCGGCCAAGGTGGATAAGTTTGTGTCTACATTCCCGGGCGTTCGCGTCGCAAGCTCCTTGGAGGAGATTCTCCAGGATCCCGAAGTCAAGCTGGTCGCATCCGCAGCGATTCCATGCGATCGCGGGCCACTGGGGCTAAAGGTTATGGATAGCGGCAAAGATTATTTCACGGATAAAGCGCCGTTCACGACGCTGGAGCAGTTGGAAGCGGCACGCGCGAAGGTGGCAGAGACGAAGCAGAAATATGCCGTTTACTACAGCGAGCGTCTTCATGTAGAGAGCTCCATCTACGCAGAGCAGCTTATTAAGCAAGGCGCGATCGGACGCGTGCTGCAGGTGATCGGCCTTGGCCCGCATCGCATCAGCCTGTCGAACAGACCGGACTGGTTCTTTGAGAAGGAGAAGTTCGGCGGTATTTTGTGCGATATCGGGAGCCATCAGATCGAGCAGTTTCTGCAGTTTACCGGTGCGAAGGACGCTAAGGTGGTGCACAGTAAGGTTGCGAACTACCACTACCCGCAGCACCCGACGTTCGAAGATTTCGGGGACGCGACATTGGTCGGCGACAATGGGGCAACAGGCTACTTCCGTGTAGACTGGTTTACACCGGATGGATTAAGCACATGGGGCGACGGCCGCATGACAATCCTCGGAACGGATGGCTACATCGAGCTTCGCAAATACGTGGATATCGCCAGAGAGCAAACGAGCGACCATGTGTATCTTGTGAATGGAGATGGCGAGCAGCACTTTGCCGTGAACGGTAAGGTTGGATTCCCTTACTTCGGCCAACTGATTCTCGATTGCTTGCATCGTACGGAGCATGCCATGACGCAGGAGCATGCTTTCAAAGCAGCGGAACTGTGCTTGATTGCGCAGCGGGATGCGATGAGAATAACAAGCAGCTAAAATTTTGGTTATAAATTCAGGATAATTCCAACAAGGATATCGTGTGAGAAGAAGACTTCTGCTGATGAGGAGGTCTTCTTCTTTTTTGTCTTGGTTTTGGGTGGAGTTGGACTTTGAATGTATCATAGAGTTATTCTGTAAGGTATAATTAACTTTATATTCCCAGAAGAAAAGATCGATGTACGAGATATGGACGAGCAAAGATATATTCTTTCAAGCAGATCAAACGGAGGGGAAGTACTGTGCAATCGAAATTTAAATTCGCTGTAGGCATATCCATTGTGGGATATGTAGTGAGTCTTTTAACGGCTCGATTTCTACCGGGCGCACTCAACTTATTGGTGCCGACCACTTTTTCGTTAGGAAGCATTCTCGCACTTAGTCGTCATGATGCCGCAAGGAAAGGCCCCAATATTCCGGATGCTACCAATGTATCTGAACCGAACACAGAGCCTGTGAGCAGTGCCAAACCGGATAGTAAAGTGGAGCATGTGGAAAGCGATCCATTCTGGGGACCCATTTCTGAATATATTCACGTGATCGAAGAGACCGTTATTTCCGAGGGGCAGAAGAACACATTAGACGGTGAAATCGTTGAAAAGACGCTTAGCTTGCTTTCCAGAGTAGGCCGGTTAATCCCGCAGCTGAAAGAACTTAACGATCCAAACATGAATCATAACATCCAACGTTTAATTTTCAAGGACCTTAATGGCGCTATTAACCCATTCCTGAAGCTTGGCGGAGAAGCGAAACGATTAAATCGCCGGCTGCTGCTATCCGGGATCAAGGATATTAACTCCCAAATCTCCGCTTATGTTGAGACCATTGAACAGAAAGATTTAATTGAACTGCAAACGCGAATGGAACTCATTCAACAACGCTATCGTTCAACAGACTAAAGGAGGAACCGAAAATGTCAACCCAACTGGTACAATTGAAGTCAACAGATTTGTTGAAAGTAGAACAGGAAGCAAAAGCACTGCTCCAAAAAGTATCTGCAACCGATACGATGGAATTAGAAACGTTAATGGATTCAATAGGACGTATGGGCACAAAAACGATGGAGCAGGCCGGTCAATCTTTGGCCATGCTCGAGCGTCCGGTCAACGAATTGATGTCTGGCAAACGTTCGGAGGTTCAAAACAACATTTTGAAGCTTCGCAACGAAATCGATTCTTTGAGTAAGAGCAAACAACTCGGTTTTTTTGAAAAAATGATGAAAAAGACACCTCTGAAAAATTATATCTACAAATATCAGTCTGTGAAGACAAACGTCAATGCCATCGTTCAATCCTTGCGCAACGGTAAAGAAACACTTGAAGAGAATATGGCTTATATGAAAACACTGAAGAGGAATTCTATAGATTCTGTCTACAATCTTCAAATGCGGATAGCTATGGGTGAGAACTTGAAGCAGCTCTTTGAGCAGGAGATTGCCAAGCCCGAAAACGAAAGCCGCAAAACGCATCTTGAAAGAGGGCTTCGCAAGGTCGTGACGCGCATACAGTCCTTTCAGGAAATGGTCATCCTCTATCAGCAGGCGATTGCCGGGACGGATATCATCAACGATAATAACGATAAATTGATCGATGCCGTTAATGCGACAATCGATAAAACACAGAATCTGCTTACCGTATCTGCAATGATTTCTATGGCCATCGAGGATCAGGTACAGACTATTGATGCTGTAAATTCGGCGAATGCGACGCTGAATAAAATGTTTGAGGAAAATTCACGTTTGTTGAAGGAAACGACTCAGAAAACGAACGAATTGCTTGGAAAACCAGGCTTGCAAATGGACTCCATTGAACGGGGCATGGCCGATCTCTTCAGCGCCTTGGATATGTTTGAACAGTCCAATCGGACCATTATCCAATCGGCGACAGAGCATACCAAACGTCTTGGCGACATTAGCCAGCAAATGACACAGCGGCTTGGCTTAATGCCCGGCAATAAAACGAATGCGGAGAAAGCATCGGAACTAAGCGGGCTTCTAGAATAAAAAGCTCCGTCTTTAACGGACAAGCCCGGTGCTTTCAATAACGATTTGTGTTTTAACTTGAAATTTGACAGAGGAATAAACGGATTGCCAATGTTCCCAGTCGTCTTCTTTACCGAAATATTGACTTAGGTAGTGAAGGCCGAAGCCGTAGGGGTCAACATTGGCATCCCGGATTTTATAAAGCAGCTGTTCCACTGTCTTGTTGACCGTTGTTTCAAGCATTTTCTGGACTTCGCGGAGGTTGGAATTCAGCACTTTAATCGGGCTTTGCTCAATCATTCCATTCATTTTGAGGGAATACACGACTGTTGGAACTTCATCGTTTGTTATGGAAACATGTTTGGATATCCGTGAGACGTAGAAGGCCAGCCGCTTCCCTTCGTAATCAATGGGGACGCCTGAACGGCTGAACTCGTTCGCACTCATGTTGTAGAGGATGGTTTCCATCGGGCTTAACCGAAGCTGTTCTTTCGTTTTATTGAGCAAAGAAAGCTTCTCGACAACGTAGGAATCGCCGTCAAAGCTTACGATGGGCAGGTAGGGATCGAGTCCCTTTTCTTTAAACCGGCGAAAATTATCGAATAAGTTTGCGGTTACGGTGTAAGGGGAAACCGTCCCTTCTTTGCCAAAGGTTAAAAAGAAGGAATTGCCCGCCAGCCTCTCCGTTGACGGATTTGCCTTTAACAGCTTGTGTGCGTTCGGTTCCGCTAATGCCATATAAGAAATCAGTTGAATGTCTCTTCTTCTCGCTAGCCAGTTCAGCGGCTCCTCCATGGATTCCTTCACTAAGCTGTCTCCAAACAAGAACATCCGGCAATGACCGAAATCGAGCTCTTTATCGACATGAGCTTTTATATTTCTAACCGCTTCCGCGATGCTTTTGGCTTCCAAATGCTCGATCTGGCTCTCTGCCATTCCCTCACCGACTTTAGAGGCCGGTATGGCTAGCCGAAGTGTGACGAGGTAAGGATTTTCCTTTTTCCCGGTCCAATCCATGCCCATAGCCACGACGAAGAATCTCTTATCAAGGTCCTTGAACCCGCATCCTCCCAGAGATAAACAGATCAACAGCAAAGCAACAGGCAGTAATAAAATCCTCATGCACATACGTTCTCCTTCTTTTTCCTCCATACAAAATAGAGCATCATAAAGAGAAATAGGAATTCCATGAAAAACCGGACAACGAGCCATGTCTCAGAAATAACCTGGTTCACCTCCAGGCTCACAAATCGCATAAAGACGAAAGATAAGATCCCGGCACCTAACGCTAACCATTTATTCATATTGGGAACCGGGTCCTCTTCTAAAGCCACAGAACGATTAATGGCATATCGGATCAACATGATGGTTGTATGCCATGTATTCATGACAAACAGCAGCGATAATCCGGTAAAGAGCAGCAAAAAGACAAATAAAACCCGATTAATGAATCCGTACTCCATAATCATGGAATCCGCCGTCATGCTCCAAAGATAAACGTAATCTCCCACACCTACCGAACCATGAAAACCGATGGGGACGAAGAAAGTAACCAATAAGAAGAAACACCCGAATAAAGGAACGATCCAGCGAAAACGAAAGCGAAATCCTTCAACATGCAAGCGATTCAATAGAAAGAGGGAGAAATGGCCTGAAAACAAAAAGGTAGCTGCAGCTATGGATACGAAGGACGGCGGCTTGTTCACGTATCCGGCAACGTAACGGACGGCGTCCCAGTTGAAGCTATCATTAACAATGGCTTTAAACAGAAACAAAAGCAGCAGCGGAGAGATGATCAGCATCATGATTTCAAGGATAAACTGGACGGATCGGGTTGACCGGGAGCTTGCCCATATGCCGGCGCTAACCATGAGAAACAAATTTAAGTAAGGATTCATATCCGGATAAAAGAACATCCGAACCGTCTCCGAATAGGCAAAAATAATGATGGTCCCTGCCGGCAGCCAGACAAACAAACCAGCCATTAAGCTTAAGGTAGCGGTAAGCCATCTGGGTATGTATCGATCGCATATTTCGGGAAAGCCCAGCCCGGGAAACTTCTCAAAAGAAGCCATCATCACGTAAGCCATCACGGAGCCAATTACCGTTGCGATGAGCATGCCGGAAATTGCGCCTTGGAACCGATCCCTTATGAGCAGTGTTGGCACGAACATCATAATGTTGATCATGCCGACATAAAGCACATGATAATAGGTATATCGTGCCATGGCTTACTTTGTCCCCTTTCCATGATGATGCATCTTCGCCTCTAACTTCGGAATGTAGAGCGCCAAATAAGGTTGGCCAAAGCTTCGAAGATTGCACCAATACACGATTAATGCAAAAAATGAAACGACGACCCCCAGCAATCCATAGAAAATGGAGACGATCACAAACAGGTATTTAATGAAACGCACGGAGTAACCAAACCCGTTATTCGGGATAACAAAATTAGAGATGGCGACAACGGAAGTTACGATGATCATGATGCTGCTCACTAATCCCGCCTCTTGAATGGCTTGGCCGAGAATTAATCCGCCGACGGTTGTTGCCGTTGACCCGATATAGCGAGGCAGGCGAAGACTGGCCTCATTCAAGGCTTCAATCATAAAAAGCATGATAAAGACTTCGATGAATGAAGGGTAAGGGACGACTACTCGGCTGCCGGCTATTGACAGTGTTAATTGGACCCGCAGCACTTCAGGATTATAAGAGACAATAGCGATGTAAAGGGCAGGCAAGGTAATCGTCAGCAGCGTGGCAATATATCGGAGGATGACCAGCGATTGGCTCATCCAGAAGGATTCGTAGTCATCGTCCATCGCGTGAAGGAAGTCAAACAATCGAACAGGGAGCACAAGACCGAAGCGGCTTCCGTCTTGAAGGAGCGCTATTTTTCCGCGTTCGAGCATGATGGCGATCCGGTCGGGTCTTTCTGTCTGGAGGATAATCGGGAAAAACCGGTGTCTTTTCCCGGATAGTGCTTGCAACAGCTGACCCGCCGCGCGGAGAATCTCGATTTGCAGCTTGCTAATCCGCTCGTTTAATACATCAAGGACTTCTTTATTCACCAGCTTTTTGTCATATAGCACACTTACGCGTGTTCTGGAGTTCTCACCTATGATGTGCTGATCGACAGAAAGAGAAGGGAGATTATAACGCAAGCGGATAAGGCTTATGTTAAGATCTAAATCTTCTGTCAGTGCTGTTTGAGGACCTTGAAGGGAGGCTTCAATTTGAACGGAATCAGGCTTGTCCTGAAACTTTCTTTGCACATTGAAGCGGTAAATATTGTCCTCGATTTTGAATAAAAGGGTGCCATTGAGCAGCAGTTGTGTCCAAATGTCGGGTTGATCGGCGATGCCGAAGTTCGGGTTAGCGTTGATCATGCGATCGAATTCTTCCGGATCGAAACAATAGGAATATGGAATGAGCAGCCCATTCTTGATCGATGCCTGATCGCATAGTGCAGGAAAGTAAACAAGCTCCATCTGGAGGTAACCGTTATCCAATGTGTCATAAGAAAGATCGGATGGGTCATTAAGTTCAGCGCGGATTTGTTCGATCATGCTATTTCCTCCAATTCCTCACTTTACCATTCGGTTTATCGTACCCTGGAAGTAAATGAACCATACAAGTTAAGGAAAAAGAAACACAAACAGAAACAGCCCGATCTAAAGACCGAGCTGTTGATTTGTGCGGAAGGACACGTATTCCTCCCGCATTATAGCAAGTAACGGACATAAATATAAATGCTGGCTAATGCGACGGAGAGCAGCATAAGGGGGAAGCCGTATTTCATAAAGGTTATGAATTTAATAGGGTGGCCTTCCTTAGCAGACAGCCCTGCTGCGATTAAATTGGCGCTGGCCCCAATTAGTGTGCCGTTTCCGCCCAGGCATGCACCGAGAGCCAGACTCCACCACAGTGGTTCCAGGTTGTTTACGCCCATATTGCCCATTTCTTGAATCATCGGAATCATCGTCGCGACAAAAGGGATATTGTCTAAAAAAGCGGAAGCAATCGCACTAAGCCATAGAATCAGCATAGATGTAGCGACGGGATTGCCTCCGGTCAGTTCGATGGCTTGCGCGGCTAATTCGGAGATGACGCCGGTTTCCACAAGACCTGAGACAAGCGCGAACAACCCGACAAAAAAGAAGATGGTGGTCCACTCCACCTTAGTGAAGGCATTTTCCATGGCGTGTTCGCCGGTTAGAAGCAGCAGGATAAAGGCGCCTGTTAAGGCGACGGTCGCTGATTCCAGATGAAGCATTTGATGCAAGAAGAAGCCGACGATCGTAAGCCCTAATACGGAAACACTCTTAATTAACAAAGTACGGTCCGTAATCACATCTTTTTCATCCATGTGCATGATGCTCATCTTCAGTTCTGGTGTGGTCTGAATTTGTTTGCGGAACATAACGACGAAAATAGGCAGTATGCATGCCATGATTACAACGACAATTGGGGCAAGGTTATTAATGAAGGCCATAAACGTTAATTCTTTAACTGCGCTGCCGATCATGATGTTCGGCGGATCTCCAATTAAGGTAGCTGTGCCGCCTATATTGGAAGCCAGTATTTGCGTGATAAGAAAAGGCACAGGGTTCACGCGAAGCTGCCTGGTGATGCTAAACGTAACGGGTACCATCAATAGTACGGTAGTCACGTTGTCCAGGAAGGCAGAGCCGATTGCAGTGATCAGAACGAGTGAAATCAAAATGCGGACCGGGTCGCCCTTCGCTTTTTTAGCGGAAATTAGAGCGATATATTTGAAAAGACCGGTTTCTGCGGTAATGTTCACAATGATCATCATCCCGATCAATAACCCCAGCGTATTAAAGTCAATATGGTGCAATGCCGCCTCTTGATCAACAATGCCAAGGACGACCATGAGGACGCCGCCGAGCATAGCGACGATCGTACGATGAATTTTCTCGGCAATAATCAGGCCGTAAGTAACTAGAAAGATGCCAATAGCTAAAATTGCTTGCTGTTCCATCCTAATCCCTCCCACATGTTATTTGGGTTGAAATGAAAAATAGTCAATTAATGACTTTGCGCCGCGGATACAAGTAATTTGATGAGTTCATTCATATATTATTCTCCTTTCTCTGCATAAAAAAAGAGCCCACCAAGGGCTCGGCATGTCAAAAAAAGACCAAAAGGAGCCCTTGGTGACAGGCTCCTCCAAATTACAGTCATATTCAATTCTTACATGATAGGAATGGCTAATGGTTATTAATCGTTTGCGTTATAAATTTACACTGAAGCAGAGATGATGTCAAGGGTCTTTGAATCTGTGTTTGAACAAAGGCAAGGAGACTGAGGCGTATGTCGCTATCTTTTTGATTGTAAATTTTGCTTCGATTGTAAAATCAGTATTTTTGTTTGCGCTGCCAGGACTTGTGAGCCCAATCGTATATTCCATATTCGTAGAATCGGCCTCTTTAGTATCCTTGGTGCTGACTGGTTGGGCAGAACATGCCACGATGATAAATAAAAGAATTACAGTCAAAAACAGAAGGAACTGTTTCAAAATTTCTCACCTCCGTGATTATTTTTTGGCTGTCCAGCGATTAAAGAAGGCTGTATGGATATTTTCCAAAAAATTCAAATAAAATCATTTCCATATTATAAAATTTGTGCTAGGGTGTATATACTACTATTCATTTTGCGAGGTAACATGGGAGAATTAGCACTATCGTGTCATCTAATTAATCCTTTCTTATTAGAAGAAATAGACAATCCTGAGCATTATATTGATCATGAAAATATAGACCACGAGCTAGGGCGAGTTGATGTTGATGAACAAGGTCTTCGCAATTTAATCTCCCACGCACAGCTAATGACTGAGCTGTATTCCGGTGAAAATGTAAAAATGACTTTTCCCGATGATAGAAGAAGTGAAACAGAATTTAAAGGTGGATACAAAATCGCTTTATCTCGGGGAGCTCCTCTAAATGAGGTCAAAGTGTATAATTTATTTTTCCGCATATCAAGTCATCGAATTGATTCCTTCCTGAATTTTCCGACCGCTCAAATGTATACGACCACTCGAGGAGAACGATGGATACTACTCCATCCTGATCATACAAGTGCTAGAATAGAACAAGAAAAGAACTTTTACATAAATAGGACACTTGAAATGCTGAATCAGGGCAAAATAACACAAGAAACCTTTACCCATCTCTATAATAATCTTTTACTATTAAACATAAACGAAAGATGTGCGCAAACATTAATTCATGAACATGGACATGTTCTACATTGGATGGGATTTGACTATGTATTTAAACAATTATTAATTACTAACATATATCCTGAGACAGTTCAAAGCAGTCCGGTAATGAATGCGGGCATATTGACTTGGTTTACGAAACACGGATATATTTTCAATGTGGCAGATCGCGTTCCTGGATTTAAAGTGATGAATCTTTCCGAACAGTTGCTGGTTTTGAAGGAGTCATTTGTAGAGGATTATCGGATTTGCTTGAACATGAATTCGACGGGTGGTATGATAATATTACCAAATGCATATTGTGTAGTTGGTGACCTAATGAATCCTGAACTGTTATTGGAGGGAGTGAGGATCGTGAACATGATGCTTGAGGAGACAAAGAAAAGACAGCAACTAGATCTACAAGCTAATGCATCCAGCGGAGTAACAGAAACAGAATATGACCGCACAAGAATATCAGCAAGATTTTTTGATGCAGCATTAAGTACTGACTGGAAACCTGGAGATACCTCGCTAAATAACACGGATGTTGATGCAATGCTAAATAAGCTTCTCATTGATTCAATTCGTACCCAAGGACCAGCCATATTTGAAGCAGCAACAGCAATTGTTTCTGAAGCCGCTGGAGATAATAGGAGTGCTTTCACTGAGGCCCCCGTTAACCAATGTTTACGAACATAATAATTTCTAATATATTAACCGGTCGATTAAGATCGGTTATTTTTATTGTAATTTATAAATTAAACCATATTTTCCTAACGCTTTCACTATTTTTAGTAGATGGATAGAGTGATATTTATGTATAATAGAAAGGAAATAATCTCCATAAACTAGAGAAGGAGAGAGATATTTGAAAGTTTATATTCGCTATGTAATCCCCGCCCTACTGACATTTGCGCTTTGTGGGGGCGACGGGCAAGGATTTGCAGCTCAAGCTTCGAATGGCGGTGACAAATGGAGCGTTTCGCATTGGCCAACGAAAGAGCTGGACGGTGAGGTTTATGTGAAGGCTTCCGACGTTGTCAAAACGCTAGGAGGAAGCGGGGAGTACCGGGCTGATTTGAATGATTTTGCCTATGCGTCAGGATCTCGTGTAACGGAGGTAGTTAAAAAGGTTTCGCCGTCTATAGTCGGAATTATTGGCAAGCCGATGAACGGAAGTAATGCTTCGTCGGACAACCGTTTTAATTTAGCTCATGGCACCGGAATTATCGTGCAATCTGAGGGTCTCATAATAACAAACGCGCATGTGGTCGAAAACATGAAGCAGATTATCGTTGTGACCTCGGAAGGAAAGCAATATGCTGGAAAAACGATTCATTTGGATGAAGAGAGCGATTTGGCGCTCGTGCAAATTGATGCAAAAAACTTAGCGGCAGCCACTTTTGCCAAAAGCAGCAATGTTGAGGTCGGTGAACCTGTTGTTGCGATCGGTACGCCCATTTCTTTTGCTCTTCGCAACTCAGTTACCTATGGGGTGATTAGCGGGACCGACCGTTCCCTGCATTCTACGTATAGATTGCTTCAAACCGATGCAGCCATTAATCCGGGCAATAGCGGCGGCGCTTTGGTTAATCTGCAGGGCGAGGTTGTAGGCATTAACTCGTTGAAGTTATCTGCTGCAGGTATCGATGGGCTTGGATTCGCTATTCCTTCAGACACGGTACAATACATATTGAATCAGTTTTTAAAGTACGGGAAAGTCAAACGTCCGGCGCTTGGTCTGGAAGTGGAAGAGAGCTGGGCAGCTGTTGTCGGGCTTCCTACGGATGAGCCGCTTAAGGTTTCGCGCGTGGATCCCAATACCTCCGCTGCCGCTGCCGGAATTAAAGAAGGCGACGTCCTGTACTCTGTGAATAATGCCAATGTGAAAACGCTGGTTGATTTGAATGAGCTTTTGAAACAATATTTACCTGGAGACAAGGTTACTTTAACCCTGCAATCCAACGGAGACATTGTCCAAAAAGAAATCACACTACTTGATGCTACTCAAACCCAATAAACCCGGAAGGTGACGAATGATAAAATTGCGCCATACATACCTACTTTTATTAGCATTTATACTCATTATGATTCAGCCGCTCAGCGCGTTTGCCGATACGCAAACGAAAGACCAATCGGTACATATTCAATTGAAGCTCGGTGAAGATCATATTACGATTAACGATCAAACCATTTCTGTTGAAACTCCTTATGTGAACAATGGGGTGACACTTGTTCCTCTACGAGTGATTACATCGGCCTTCGGAGCAGCATTAAGCTGGGCATCTGAAACGCAGACGGTAGGACTCACCTATAACAGTACATCCATTTCGTTACAAATCGGCAGCACGGCAGCTACAGTCAACGGTAAAGAAGAACAGATTGAGGCTGCGCCTGAGTTGAAAAACGGTACGACGATGGTACCTCTTCGATTCATTTCGGAGAAGTTTGGAGCTAGCGTAAAGTTCGATGAAGCGACGTCAACGATTACGATTTCTAGCACGCGTGCAGCGAACACGGATGCGGAAGGTATTGATTCGGATTTAGGAAAGACGCATATCGGAAACAGCTATTATGGCTGGTCAATGAAATATCCGACGGGTCTGGTGAAGGATTATCAGAGCTTTAAGGAGGATTATGTTTCATTCGATGATGCGAATGGAGAATACCGCATTTCCGTATCGGTGAAATCCGACATGACTGAGAATCTGTCGGAGGATGCTTTGCTGGACTTGCTGGTGGATCAAACGGATGATGAACCGATAATAGAGAAAAAATATGTTGCAAGCGGTACGCGTCCATACGCGCTGCTTAAATCCAAGTACGATCATGAACTCTATGAATATCGCGCATATCAAAGCGGTGACAAGGTATATATCCTTATTTTCACGATTAAGAAGGAAGAAAATGATAAGGTTATAACGAAGCATAATTCTTATCAGGATCTATTAAACAGCTTTCAATTATCATTTGATACGAGTGCTAAATCCTTGAAAGACCTATCGACGGTCAAGGATGGATTGCGCATGTTTACGGATGAAACGTATGGACTCTCCATCAAGATCCCAGCCGATTGGTCGAAATCCGGCAGCAACAGCGATATGATTCAGTTCACAGATCCGAAGAAAAAAAGAAGCATCAGTTATAAAGTAACTTCAAAGTCGGAAAGCGATACGCTGCAAAAATGGTCTGATCGTAACGGTGACAATTATACACAGTTATACTCTTCAGCGTATAGGAAAAGGGATGTTCCACGAAGTATCGTTGTTGACGGAAACCCGGCGCTTGCAACGCGAACGTCGAATACATTTGACTCCCGTACTTGGGACGCAACCGAGAATGTGTATATCATCAAAGGAAATTATAAATATTATATTGTCGTTGATTTTAGCAATAAGGACGACCTTTCCGAGAGCTTCATTCAATCCACGTTCCAATCCATTAAGATTGGTAAGCCTTCCAGTTCGATTGGCACAATCAAAGACAGCGCGGAAAACTTGGACCGTTCGAAAACGAGTGTAGTGAAGAATAAGAATTATAACTATACAATTTCAATTCCTGATTACTGGAAGCTTAATGCTGCCCAAAGCAAAAACGGCAATCTGACGTATTCGTTCGGAATGGGTAATCTTCTTTTTGTCGTCAATGATTCTGATCTATCCGGCTTAAGCAGTCAAGAGATTCTCGATCAGATAAAAGGGAAATTTCAGTCTGAGCTCGGCGGTTCGGATATCAAAGAGACAGTCAGTCGGACGGAAACCGTTGACGGCGTTCAAGCAATCTGGCGCGAATGGGAGTATAAGAACATTGTATCGACCTTTTGCATCTTTCAAAAGGGTGACAGCCATTATTTATTCATGATCAATTACCCGAAGGCAATTCAAACGGATTTCTTGCAAAAACAACTTACCGATACGATCAAGTCATTCAAAACAATCAATTAAAGCACTGCAGCCGGAGCGCGTCTCCGGCTTTTTTAATTTTGTAGACTAAACTACATAGTTTAATCAATGTCGTTACTAGAAGACGACAGCCAGTTAAAAAGCCAAGAAAGATAGAGTTTACTGACGCTAACGACTCAAAAAAAGAAAAACACGACACAAACGGAGTAAATTTGTGTCGTGTTTTTGTTTTTTTTGTATAAAACGGTGAAAAAAATTAGCTTCAGATTTTCTTTAGAATTTCCCCAACAGAATCTTCAATAGTTTTTCCTATACTCTATCTAAACATTAGGGATTGGGGGGCGCGTTGTTGAAACGAGTAGGATTTTCCTTTGTTGCTACACTTCTGCTGTGTATCAGTTACTATCTCACTAAATAGACGAAACAAGATTATAGTGCAAGTGCACATCTATTTTACCTTGGAGTTATAACGAATCATTAAGGAGGAACTCAAAATGAATATACAGAGGTTCAAACCACTATTGCTTGCTTTAAGTTCGCTATTGATTATTCCGCTGCTCGGGATAATTTACGTTTATCTCAATCATGCCGGTGGGGATGCACATAGCTTGGTTACCGATTTGGATCGTCAGCTTCCTTTTTTGAAAATTTTCATTCTTCCCTATTTGAGTTGGTTTGGATTCCTTATTATTGCCTTCGTCTATTTGGCTGTGAAGCAGCGCGAGGTTTATTACGAAACATTGCTACATTTCGTCTTTGGCCTTCTTGCGTGTTATGCGACCTACACCCTCTATCAAACTTATGTACCGCGGCCTGAGCTTGTTGGAGACGATTTCCTGACAAAAGCCGTTCGCCTCGTATACAGCAAAGATGAGCCAATCAACTGTTTTCCTAGCACACATGTGTTGACGTCTTACTTGATGATGAAAGCCTATCTTCGATCTACATTGGTCGCTAGGTCCATCCGCATTGCGGTTGCCATCGTGTCTCTACTGATCATCGCCTCCACCCAATTCGTCAAACAGCACGTCCTGCTTGATATTGCTGGCGCCATTGCTGTTGCCGAGATGGTGATCTACGCGCTAGGTCGTATACGGCAACTTTGGCTCGGCAGTGCCTATAGGTCAGGTATGTTGAAATTAGAAATGGACTTGCCGCAGTCTGTCCAAAACTTTGAAACGAAACGAGGTGCTTAAGTAATGCCACGTGAAAAAATATTGTTGTTAACAGGATCCAGGGGCGACGGTCACATCCAGGCCGCAAAAGCTATTATGGAGGAAGCGAAGCTGCGATACCCGGAAGCGGAGATCGTCACCGTTGATTTTTTGGAATGGGTCCATCCTCATCTGCATGCAGTCGGCGGGTTCTGCTACTTACAGTGGGTGAAGAGCATGCCCTCTATGTACGGATACTTATACCGCAAAACGCGCAGTGACAATAAATGGTCCACCTTGTTCAAAAAAATCCGTTCCTTCCGGACCTATCGGATGATGGAGCTGCTGCGAATTGTGCAACCGACGAAGATCGTCAGCACGTACCCTGGAGCTGCGGCAGCGATGTCGTTCCTCCGCTCCACCGGGCTTACGGGATTGCCGACAGCCACCGTAATAACCGACTATACCGCTCATAGTTATTGGGTTCATCCTTTCACCGACCGCTATCTGGTAGGAGCCGAGCATGTAAAGGTAGCACTTCTACAACACGGAGTATCGGAATCTCAGATCGAAGTGACCGGCATTCCGATCCGTCACTCCTTCTCCAATACTTATGACCGTGACGAGCTGCGCGGGAAATATGGGTTACAACCGAATCAATATGTCGTTCTCGTTATGGGAGGAGGCTGTGGTTTGATCGGCAAAAAATTGTTGTCTCAATTGCAAAGCAACGGTCTTCCAGGAAAAGTACAGTTCGTTATTGTCTGCGGACGCAACAAGAAGCTGCAGACAAAGTTGGAGGAAGAAGTGCAGAGGCTGAGTGAGCTGGGAGAAAATCTGCATAACTATTGGATTACAGGCTATGTGAACGAAGTCCATGAGCTTATGGCGTTATCCGACCTGATCGTAACGAAGCCGGGCGGTCTTACAGTTACCGAAGCTCTTTCGCTTGAGCTTCCGATGCTGTTGTTTAAACCGCTGCCTGGTCAAGAAGAAGACAATGCCGCTTACCTTGTTGGTGCCGGTGCAGCGTTGGAGGCATCCAACGAGAGCGAGCTAGCGAATTATCTGCAGCAAGTGTTGGCCAACGGATCACATCTAAGCCGAATGAAGGTAGCGGCCCAGCAGATTAACCGTAAACATAGCGCTGCCACTACTTTAGAGGCAATTATGGAGATGGAAAACCAGTACGTTCCCACGATACGCAGCAGTAGGATGTTATCGCCACTGCGAATGCGGAATAGCCGCCTTTGAAAGGATGAGGTTTTCTTTGGTAGATATGAATCGACCTGCTTTTATTATTATGATCGGTATCATTATATTGTATGCGATCGTTCCTTACGTGCTTACCCGTATCCTCGGCATAGGTGCTATCCGCAAAGGCGCAGTTCCGCAGGAAGTCGCCTTCACCTTTGATGATGGGCCGAATCCGGTTTACACGCCGATCCTCCTTGATTTGCTGAGCAAATACGGGGTTAAAGCCACTTTCTTCGTTCTCGGAGAAAAAGCTGCAGCGCACCCTGATCTGATCCGGCGCATGTGGCGGGAAGGTCATCTCATTGGCGTCCATAACTACACACACCGAATGAACATCCTGATGCCCCCATGGGTGGTAAGACGCGAAGTTGAACGGGCCGCAGATACGGTCGAATCCATCACCGGCGTACGCCCCCGCTATTATCGTCCTCCATGGGGAATCTTCTCCCTTGCTGATCTGTTTCTCGCTAAACGGTATACGTTCGTACTTTGGTCTGTGATGGGCTTCGATTGGCGACGAGACACTGCGGAGAAGAAGCTGAAAGACAAGTTGGTGCGCCAAATAACCTCCGCTTCCCTTCCAGACGGAGAAGGCACCATTGTGTTGCTTCACGACTGTGGAAATACTTGGGGTGCAGATCCTGAAGCGCCGAAATACATGCTTCTCGCATTGGAGGAAGTATTGCCCAAGCTCAAAAACGCCAATCTCCGTTACGTCCGTTTAGACGAGATGACGTTGGCTTCAAGCGCTGCACACTCCGCGGATGACGCAGAAACTAGATTTTCAGAGGTTTAAAATGTAAAGTTGAGGCCTGATTAGCTTGCTGGAAAGCTAATGACTACCTGTTTACCAGTGCATTTAGCAAATATACGGGGTCTCAGTTATCTGCCATTTTTTACTATGCTCCTAACCATGGTTTTAGCACCACTAATAGCAGTAGTTATGTTGACAGTGAACACTCGCTAACGTTCTTTCAAGATGAAGGTTACTTAACTGATGGTTCTTATAGTTTATATGGTAAGCATAAAAATACACTTCTTGCAGACTCTACCGGTAGTACTTTTAATTGGGATTCTTCAAGAACGGCTTTTGAGCGTAAATCGGGAACAAGCGATGAGCAATCTACTATAATCGCGGTTTCTGGTACACCGCAAAACAATGAAGTATCGATCCGATTTAACCTGCCTAAGTAATGGTCAGGTCAGTATTATACAAAAAAGGCCTCTTTTCAAATGGGGTCTTTTTGTATACCAGGACCAATTTTTCGAGTACTATTAACGTAGAAGCTGAAAAATAACTTTCTCTAGGGAAATATAAATAAGTATAGGAGGTTTATTAATGATAAAAAATAAACTCGTGATGTCTCTGTTCCTTATTTCCTCCTTATTTTTCAAACATAATGTAGAAGCTGAAGAAATCACTTTCTCTGACGTTAGTTCCAATCATTGGGCCATTGATGATATCCGGTGGGGAGTAGAAAATGATATTATTGACGGTTATCCCGATGGGACTTTTAAACCAGAAAAAACAATCGGACAAACAGAATTTATCAGTATGCTGATCCGCGCATACAAACCTATCGACTTTGAAAAAAGTAATGAAGATACAGATTGGTTTAAACCATATATGCACTACGCTTTTGATAATGGTTGGGGAAGCAGTATCGTTGTGCCACCACCAACTTCAGGAGTTCATTCCTTTTCAGACGTAGGAATGAACCGCTTTAGAGCTGCGAAATTAATCACAAATACTTATGGTAGGAATTATAATCAGACTGATTCTGTTCAATTTTTGTTGGATATTAATATCGTTCAAGGAAAATCTAATAAATCACTTCAAGGTTATTCAGGTAATGACTCGTTAACTAGAGCAGAAGCATTAAAGCTAATAAGGAATGTAAAATCAAATCTGGATATACTCTATTGTTCACCACAAAATGAAACTTCATATAACCCTAATTCGGTAAAAACATCACCAGCAGAAAACTTTCTACTAGAAGTAAGTCAACCACCAGAATTTTCTTTGTCATTTAGCCAAATAACTTTTGACAATCCGAAATATGGATATGAAAAAATTAAAACAAATAATTTTAATCTAAAGGGTTCTGTCCTACAACAGGTTGGAAACGAACTAACAGTAATTGAAGAAGAAAAAACAATAAATGGATTTGTAAAAATTAAAACTGAGGTTCTCAAAATTAATGAGGTGAAAATTGATTGGGAATTAGTATTGCCTGAGAAAAAGGGGTTGTATAGAATTACGATTTATACCCCTTCTACAATTAAGTCATCAAATGGGCAGATTTCAGATGGGAGTACAAAATTAACTAAGTTTTATATCGAGGCCTCATAAAGAATGTAAAGATTTTAAACGACGCCTTCGATTTCTTCTGTTGGTGCAAGGTGAATAGCGCAGCCGTGACGATGGGCAACGGGTAGTTATTCTTTCCGATCCCCATCGCTTCCGCGCTGTACCCTGTATCTAGTGATTTCGTTAATGCGTGGTAGAGTAGGTTGGCGCTCATATTTGGATACTTTGCCTGCAGATCGCTTAGTTTACTACACCACTCGTTAAATTGACCGTCAGAGACGAACGCCTAAATACTTGGATAATTCAGTGCGGGTTAAAAGCTGGTTCTGATGATTAGAAGAGGGTGCTACTACATTATTTGCATTAAATGAATTTGACATTAACCGGCAGGAGACAGGTTACCGGTGTAAAATTAACAAAAAGATAAAGCGCCTTTATGTAGGCAGATTTGTGTCATCAGACACTTTACTTTTCCATTGACAGCTGATAACTTCCAACCTATAATTTAAACAAACGTTTAATTAAAACAATCATTTAAATTTAGTGGGAGTGGTAAACTTGAAACAAGCATTAGGCGCATTTTTTAAGCAAGGCACGACGAAGGTCGGAATTATTACAGCCATTACGTTTCAGCTGTTATTCAGTTTGATTTGGATGACTGGTTACGCAGGCGTATCTGATAACACGAAGAATTTGAAGATCGCTATCGTGAATGAAGATCAAGGCTTAGGCAAAACAGTGGCAACCAATTTGAAAGCGAATCTGCCTTTTCAGATGGAACAAGTAGATTCCAATGATAAGGCGCAAGAAATGCTCAACAATCGCGACGTGCAGATGGTTATGCACATTTCGGCCGATTTCTCTAAAAAGCTCCAAACTCCGGGGCAAACAGCTCCAATTACGTATACAATTAATGAATCCAATCCGTCGATGACGAAGTCTGTGATGCAGGCGGTAGCAGGCAATGTAACGGCAACTGTGAACAAGGAAGCTGTGGCCGCAGGAGCGTCTGCCGTATTGACTCAAATGAACCCGAATCTGCCGGCCGAGCAAGCAGGGCAAATCGCCCAAGGGCTCGCTAGTAAAGTAACCTCGGATATTCAAAGTACGAATAAAGTGAAAGATATGCCGAATCAGATGCTTCCGATGATGCTAGTGCTTGCTTCTATCGTAGGAACGATGATCATGGGGATGAACTTTAACGTGTCTACGACCATTCTCGGCGCATCGGTAAATAAAATGAGCAAAATGGCCGCACGCCTGGTGCTGACCGTTATCGCTGCAGTGGTTGTCGGACTTATCAGCGCGACGATGGTTGTTTCTTTGGGCGGTCATGTGGAGAAAGGATTTTTCGCACTATGGTTGTTCGAATCCTTATTCCTGCTTACTTTTGCTTTCGTTGCTCAAATGTTTTTGACTTTGTTTGGGAACGCAGGTATGCTATTTAACATCGCGATGTTGTCCCTGCAATTAGTGTCCTCAGGAGCGATCGTACCGAGGGAGCTGCTGTCGAGTTTCTATCATTCCTTGAGCAACGCTTTCCCGGCTACTTATGCGGTGAACGGTTTGATGAATATTTTGTTCGGCGGTCCTGGCGTGGGTAAAGAAGCCGGATTCCTGTTTCTGATTGCGGCTATTGCTCTAGTTATTGATATTGTGGTCGTGTCTTTGAAAAAAGTGAAGGCACCTGCCGCTGGACATCGCTCGCAAGCTGCGTAATTTTGTATGCAAGGAGGGCGCTGAAGTATGGCACATCAAGAGTTAGACATGAAGATGAAAATTGTACTGGCAGCTAAAAAGTTGTTCGCCAAGCATGGCTATGATGCCACTAGCGTTCGTCAAATATGTGAGGAGGCCGGAGCCAATGTGGCTCTGGTTTCCTATTATTTTGGCGGAAAAGAGAGCGTTTTCTACGAAATCTTTGTTCAGTTTTTTCCGAGCCACAAGCTATCCGGCTTTTTTAATATTGAAGATCCTGTCATAGGGATGAAGGCAATTATTAAAGAAGTCATTTTACTTCGCAATCAAGATCCGCAAATGGTCAGCCTGCTTCAAATGGAGATTATTACAATGTCCCCACGTATGGAGAAGGTGAGAGAGCTCGTTTTTCCGGTATGGGACAAAGTAAGATCCTTGTTGGAAAAGGGCAGACAGGATGGCCTTTATCATTTCGAGTCACTGGATAGCACGTTAATGTTTGTATTGGGTTCGATATTTTTCTATAAGCAAAGGGATTTTTTCGAGCCGCTTTTCACGGATCCGCGGCCAGATATGGACACGCTCATTCATCAAACAACAACCTATGTAATGAATGCATTGGGCTATCAAAGTAAAGGGGAATAAGGACTTATGCGTAAATCCTATATCGTATGTTTAGGTGAGCTTTTGATTGACTTCGTACCCGAAGTGAACGGGCAGGCTTTGGCCGACGTGACGAGCTTCCAGCGGGCGGCGGGCGGAGCGCCGGCCAACGTGGCTGCGGCGGTCGCCAAGCTCGGTGGCGACGCCAGGTTTATCGGCAAAATCGGCCGGGACCCTTTCGGCGATTTCCTCGTGCGCACGCTTGACGAAGTCGGCGTGCAGACGGCTGTCATCCAGACCGATGAGGCGAAGACCGGTCTGGCTTTTGTTTCGCTGCGCGCGGATGGCGAGCGCGATTTCCTGTTTTTCCGCGACCCGGCGGCGGACATGCTGCTGCGCGCAGACGAAGTCCAGACGCAGTGGCTGGAAGACGCCGCGGTCTATCATTTCGGCTCGGTGTCCTTGATCACCGAGCCTTGCCGCACCGCGACGCTGGATGCAGCGCGCAGAGCGAAAGATCTTGGAGCATTGGTGTCCTACGACCCCAATGTGCGCCTTGCGCTGTGGCCGAGCGCCGAAGCGGCTCGGGCGGAAATTCTTGCGCAGCTTGGGCTTGCGGATGTGGTCAAAGTCAGCGAGGAGGAAATCGAATTCCTCCTCGGCGTGGACGCGACCACAGGGGCGCAGCAGCTGCTGCAGCGCGGACCTAAAGTGATTATCATCACTTTAGGCCCTGAGGGCTGCCGCGTTGTGAGCGCGCGGCAGGATGTCGTCATCCCCGGCGTGCCAGTGGCTGCCGTGGATACGACAGGCGCCGGCGACAGCTTTGTCGGCGGCATGCTCTTTCAGTTGGCGTCGCTGGGCGTGACGCCTGCAAACATCGTGGACGCGCTTGCCGAAGTTGGTGTCGCCGAGCGCGTATTCAGCTTTGCCAATCGCGTGGGCGCTATCACCACAACGCGCCGCGGCGCGATTCCTGCGCTTCCGACGCTTGCGGAAGTGCAATAAACGGCAATTTACAAATCCCGTAGTTAAGCCTCTAAATACGGTCATTCCATGGGGATGGCTGGTTTAGAGGTTTTTTGCGTTTTCTCGTGTATGTAGGGGGCAGGGCGCTTTGGTTATTTTCATGTGACTATTGTGTGATTAAATATTACATTAAAGTGTGGTTTTTCAAATGTATTTTCTCATTTCAGTCGAAAAACCTAAAAATAAAATGGTAAATGTCATATATATTAACATTAATTTGTTGACACCTGATAAATGACAACATATAATTTGATCATAAAAACAACGTAAATCAACTTATATTAATTAATTGTAGTTGTTTTAAGTTGTTTTTATGAAAAAGGCGATATGGGGGGGATCTTTGATCGAGGCAATCAATCCTACTTATTTATAAGACTCGCAGTTTCGTAACATCTCCTGATTTTCCTCTGTTCGCTCCACTATATTTACAAATTCACAACATTAAATTGACACTGCACGAATAAAAAACCAATAAAATGCAATTAAATACTAACAAAAACAATTGTATAAGTTAACTTCATATGTTTTTGTGTTGTTTTATTAAAAAGGGAGGATGGAAATTCAACTGGTCAGTCAGAATTTTATGCCGGGGCTGTCATTGTCAACGTACATGAGGCTGTACGGATTATGAATCTACGTTAATAAAAGGAGGACTCATCATGTTAAATACCAAGAAATTCGTATCCGCATTAATGGCATGTACGATTGCTTGTTCAGTTGTTTACTCATCGGGAGCAGGTTTTATCCCGGTTGCAGTTGCTTCGGTAACCGTCGACAAGCCAGTGCCTTCCTTACCCGCAGGGCGTTATGTGGAGACCGTCAGTGTTACCCTTTCCACCACGACCGCAGGTGCGGACATCTATTACACGCTGGACGGCACATTGCCTGACGAAACCAGCCTTAAATTCACCGGAGCTCCGATCGTCTTGACGGAATCAACGAACATCTCGGTGATTGCTCTGAAAGACGGCGTTTGGAGTACAGCCGGGACTTACGGCTACATTATTAAGACCGCCGAGCAGCCGCTGCTGAAATTCGCAGCGATGTCTGACATTCATATCGGAACTAACACACCGGAGGATAAACTTAGTACGAAAGCAAGGTACACCAGCAACTTTAATGTGATATCTTCCATTTTCAAGCCGGATGCCATTGTGATCGGAGGCGATTTAATCAATGACAATTACGACGGCAAGGGAGCCGATCATGCTTTTGTTCGCGAGGTTTTCCAGGAGCAGATGGCACGAAAAGGCTGGGAAGATATGCCTGTACAGATTGCCATCGGCAATCATGACGCCAGCGTAGCAGAAGTCAAAGCCGGTTATCCGGATGAATGGTTCACAAGTCAGTCGAACGGTTATTATGAGAAAACAATCAAAGGCTACTCCTTTATCTTCTTGAATGGTAATAACTATAATGGTGACATGAATCAAAGAAATTGGCTGAAAGGGCGACTCGCAGCACTGACGAGTGATCCGGCGAATCTTAACAAACCGATCTTTATTACCTTACATCATCCAGTTAAAAATACAGTTATGGACGGCATGCAGTCTTCAAATGATAATTTGAATGTGGATTTAAAGGATTTTCCGCAAGTTATCGTCTTATCCGGACACTCGCATTTAAATATTAATGATGATCGTTCCATTTACCAGAAAGACTTTACAGCGATCAATCTGGGTTCCATGTCTTATGTGGAGACAGAGGGAGGGTATGCTGCTGTAACGAATGAGGGTCTAATGGATGGTCGTAACCTATTCCCTGTTAATCAATCGGAGTTTATTGAGGTATACAAAGATCGCATAGAGATCGAACGAGTGGAGTATAACGGCGATCCAAGGTCTATCAGCGATGGAGGCATATGGCAAGGCATAGGAAAAGAAGGAGCCGGCACCCCGCCTCCGTACTCCAGTGCTGGTGCATTGGCAGGAAAGAAGTGGGTTGTGAAGCTACAAGGTAATTCTAATGCGGAAATTAAAAGCAACTTCACGTACACAACAAGCAACCGCAACAAAACGGCGCCTCAATTTCCGGCGAACCCCGATATCAAAATGCTGCCGGGAGCAAATAATGTGCCGGTGCTTTCTTTCCGGCAAGCCAAAGACGATCAGTCCATGCACCACTATGAAATTAAGCTGTTCAATCAGAGAACTGCTGAGGTAATGAAATCGTACAGCGTTTTGTCGGATTACTACTTTTCACCGATTCCGAATAGAATGAATATTCCGCTGGCCGACTTGAATCCGGCTACTTCCTATGTGATCAACGTTACAGCGGTGGATGTTTATGGGAACAAAAGCACTCCTGTGCAGACCACCTACCGGACCGCAGGAACGGCACCGGAATTGACACCGATAGATCCTTCTACAATGTGGAACGGGCTCGTGTCTGATATGAAATTCGATGGCAATCTCAATGACGTTGCTCCAAGCGTAACCGGTAAGGCTGTCCAAAGCGGTGATGTTTCCTTTGTCCCGGGCAAATCTGATCAAGCCGTCCGCATTGCAGCCGGCAATGCTAATTATGTTGATCTCGGCGATAGATCAGACTTGAAGTTCGGAAATGGCAGCTTCACGATTTCGTTCTGGCACAAAGGGGATTTGGCAGGAGATCAGACGGTTCTCGCCAATAAAAACTGGAATTCGGGTGGAAATCCCGGCTGGTATGTCGGCCCTGCTACTACGAACTACATGACTCTTAACATGGCTGCTGGAGGCAATCGTATCGATTATTCCGCTCAAAATGTGGGAGTAGAGTGGCATTACTTCACATTATCTGTAGACAGGACGAATAAGACAGCTTCAACGTACGTGGACGGTGTTGTAAAGGCAACCAAGGACATCTCTGCATTAGGTACGGCCAGCCTTGATACTTCTTTTAACATTTTTCTCGGAGTAGATGGCAATAAAGGAAATGGTGGAGCAGAAGTTACGCTGGACGATTTGAAAATATGGAAACGCGCTCTGACTGCCACGGAAGCCAAGGCGTTGTCGGATTCCTATAAAGGAGAGACGACGGAGAGTTTATACAATTTCAATCAATTGACGGCAAAAATTCAAGAAGCTGAGCAATTCGCAGCGCAAATTGCGGGTACAACAGGACTATCACTTCCTGTACAGGTTCAAAATGAACTGACGGCTCAAATTGCTGCAGCAAAATCTTTGACATCGGGTTCTGTTGCAACAGCGATCGATCAGGCTTACCTCGATTTGAGTTGGGCATTGAAAGCAGCGCAAGGTGCTGTCGAGTACGTATTCATACCGAAGACTAATTTCTCAATTAATTCTTACAGTTCTTATGCTGACAATGACAATGATGAGGCGAAAAACATCCTCGACGATCAAGAGTCGACGATTTGGCATACCAAATATCAGGCGCAGGCTGCTCCTTTCCCGCATTGGGTCATTATCGATATGAAGAACACGAATAAGATCACTGGTATTCAGAGAAAGAGCCGTACCAATCAATCGTATATGGCATTCCCCAAAACATTTGAATTGTACGCCTCGGATAATCTGGCCGACTTAAATGATCCTGCATTCTTGGGTAATGCGGCTAACAAGGCTACCGGTACGTTTGGCAAGACCTGGACAGGTACGGTTTATAAGGACTATGTTACTTTGGACAAAACACTGCTGAGCCGGTATGTGAAATTCGTCGTGACCGGAACCTATGATTCAGTCGCAACCTATACCAGTATGAGCGAAATTGATTTTACTGGTGAAAAGGCTTCAAGCAGCGATGCAGCTTTGACGGATTTAAAAGTAAATGGCGTTACGCCCAGCGGCTTCGCGCCGGATAAGCTCGGCTATGCGTTATCAGTGCCGTATGGCACAACGGCGACTAGTGTAACTTATACGGCTGCTGATCCTGCTGCAACAGTAGTGGTAAGTGGCGGTGGGAATTTGATCGTCGGCGATAATACAGTTACCGTTACGGTAACGGCGCAAGACGGTACCGAGAAAACCTATATCATCGTAGTAACCAGACATGCTGAACCGCTATCGTCCGACAGTTCTTTGATTGATCTGCAGGTGGACGGAACGGCGGTAAGCGGATTTGCTCCGAATAAATTCGACTATGCGTTGTCGGTACCTTATGGCATTACTGTCACAAGCGTAACCTATACGAAAGCTAACTCTGCTGCAACCGCAGTGGTGAGTGGTGGGGACAATTTAATCGTCGGTGATAATCCAGTCACTGTTACGGTGACGGCGCAAGACGGTACCAGCATGAGTACGTATACGATTGTCGTAACCAGACAGCCTCAAATGGCATCGTCCAATGCAAACTTGCTTGATTTGAGTGTGAATGGAAAGATATTGAGCGAATTCGCACCGGACAAGCTGAACTATGCGTTGTCGGTACCGTATGGCACGACGGTGACAAGCGTAACCTATACGAAAGCGGACTCTGCTGCAACCGTAATCGTGAGTGGTGGCGAGAATTTGAGTGTCGGCGATAATCCGATTACCGTTAAGGTAACGGCACAGGATGGCACGGTCAAAATTTATACAATTACGATTAAACGTTTATCAAATCCAGGTTCAGATCCAGATCCGGGCCCAGGCTCGACAACTTCATCAGGACCATCGACAACGCCGGAGAAACCGAAGCTGCCGGAAGACGTAGCGACCATAAAGGACGAGGACATCAAACAGAGCTCTGCCACCGTATCCGTCGGATTACCGGAAGGAAAGAATCGCCTGATGATTCCGGTGGAGCAGGCCGAGCAGCTTGACGGACGCTCTTTGCAAATTCAGGCTCAGAACGTAAAACTGACCGTTCCCGGCGATTTGTTGAAATCCGCAAGCAGTCTGATTCCGGCATCTGACAACAAGGCTGAGGTTACTGTGAAAATCGAACCGGTTGCAGCCGAGCAAGCGGAGCGGACGCTGAAGGAAGCAAGCCGCAAGGACAACGGTATCTATAAGCTGGGCGGACAGATGGTCGATCTCTCCATTTTCGCAACAGATGCAGAAGGTAAACAATTCAGCCTCGATAAGCTTGGAAAGCCGGTAACGATGACGTTCCCGATTCCTGCGGGCATGGATCCGAAGCTGGCAGGCATCTACGAGATCAAGGGAGACGGAAGCCTCGCCTACTTGGGCGGAAAGCGTGTAAACGGAAATACCGCCATCGAAGTGAGTACTAGCCGACTCAGTCAATATGCGGTGCTTTCTTTGGAGAAAACATATGCTGACGTGACCAAGCAGCATTGGGCATACGCGACGATTCTAGAGCTGTCCGCCCAACATATCGTAAATGGGGCAGCGGAAGCGACGTTTGCGCCCGGCAAAGATATTTCCCGTGCCGAGTTCGCAGCGCTGTTGGCTCGGACGCTAGGTCTTGCATCTGCGGAAACGTCTCCGTTCAGTGATGTTGCAGGGAAAGATTGGTATGCCAAGGAAGTGGCTGCCGCCTATAAAGCGGGAATTATTTCCGGCAATTCACAGCAAGCTTTTGAGCCGAATCGCAGTATTACGAGAGAAGAGATGGCCGTTATGCTCGTACGTGCTTATGAGCACCGGACAGGATCGAAGCTTGAGCCGTCTGCAGCAACAAGCTCGGATGCATCCGAAATCAGCGACTGGGCATTGCCATATGTAAACAGTGCGCTGAAAGCGAAGTTGTTGACAGGGCGCCAAGAAGGGCTATTCGTACCGGATGAGCATACGACCCGTGCGGAGGCTGCACAAGCCATTTATAACTTGTTGAAATAGTTAATACACAAAAAGATCGCCAAACCACCTGAAAAGCAGGAGGAATGGCGATCTTTTTTAGATCACGCGTTCGAGGAACCAATAAATTCCGAATATGCCGATTATGCTTGAAACGCTATAAACCGTCTGGACTTTCCAACGAGTTTGTCCAATTTTATGAATGATCGGCAGCAGAACAAGCAAGACAGCCAGTTGTCCCAGTTCAATTCCCAGATTGAAGGAAAAGAGCGGCAAGGCAACGTCCCCTGAAAAACGCCCCTTTAGAAGACCTGCGAATCCGAACCCATGAATAAGACCGAATAATGCTGTAATCAGCCACCGCCACTTATACTGCTTGCGCAACATATTTTCTGCTGCCACGAATACGATGCTTAAAGCAATTAAAGGTTCAATGATGGCCCCGGGAATCTCTACAATTTCCAGTGCCGCTAACACCAAAGTTATACTGTGTCCGACCGTGAAAGATGTGATGATTTTCAAATATTCACTCCACTTCAGACGGACGATAATCAGACCTAATAGGAACAATAAATGATCATACCCTGTAAATAAATGCTCCATGCCCATCCAAACATAACTCGATACCGTAGTTAGCCATTCGGGAATCGATAATTCCAACATCACTTTTTCCTCCTAATTTTTTTTAGTCTTTTAAAATAGATGATTATGATGATTACTGCTCCTATGAGCAGCAGCGTCATAAACAGCATCCAGATTGGAATCTTGATCTTGACTAGTTGATTAACAAGCGCCTTCGGACTGCCAGGGTCTATATAAAGATTTAAGATTCGATTATTTTTATCAAAATTATGCTCTTTTGCCGAACCGTCAAGTAAAGTAACCGTTGCAAGGTTGCGATGTAACGGACTTACGTTGAACAAGAGGTTATAGTTAATAACCACTTCATCGACTTTCTTTCCAAAAGAATAGTCAAGGTCCAACTTAACCATCGGAATTCCCGGGCCTCGTTGAGTGATCTCCAAAGACTCAAGATTCGACTGTAATTCGACATCGTCCGCTTTAACGGACAACGATTGTGCGATTAACTTCTCTAAATCTGGTTTCATCTGATTGGCTTCTTCCATTGTAACTGCACCGTCTCGATCCAGATCTAGACGAAGAAGTGGACTCATTTCATCCGGAAGGAGCAGCAGTTCGTACCGCAGACCGTTTTCCTTGAGTGTGATATTAGAAAAACCGACATCTAAATTGTGTGCTGTTGCTGTCCTCGTCAAGAAGAAGCAAATCATTGTGCAGGCCATTACGGCAGCAACGTATTTGTTGGTTTTCAAGAATTTAATTCCCTCCTTTTTGCTTGCGGGGTTAAGAGGAGCTTACTTCTTTTGGATGCGCTAGCTTCCAAAGTAAGCATTTTGGTATACATATGGATTTGACGGCGCATTCTGTGTATCGATGGTTTTGGCGACGATCGTTACCACGTCTTTACCGTCGAAATTTCGTTTCTCAATGGTGCCGAGAGCAACAACATACATATCGTTTTTCCATTGCTCAGGATTATCGGTTTCAACTAGGATAGCCAGCGGCACGGAGTCCGCAACACAACAGCGCATCGAAAATCTTCCCAAGGCGAATTGGTTTTTGTTCATGCTGTCGAGGCGGTAAACATAGCCTGATATTTGCACTTTTTTGCCGATAAATTGGTCTTGATACAAATCCAGCGACGTTAGCGATTCTATATACATATCATCGTTAATCAACGTGAGTGGTTGGTTGTACATTTCCGCAGCCCGCTTAGCATACGGCTTGGTGTAATCGTTAAACGGAAAAGCCGGCCCGGCATCTACTTGCAGCTTATCATTCGGAACCAGGTTTGGGCCTGCATCGCCGGAATTATTAAGGGCCAGTATGGCTGAAGGTGTAAAGTTCAACCCTTTTTTGGCTGCCATCTGGCTTCCTAATACCGCATTGGGAAATGAAAAGGCAAGGATAAGCGGGATGATCAAACCCCCGTACATGATAATTACGCTTGAATTCCATTGATCGTGGCTATGGCTATGCGCCGAACATGAACATGCGATTGACGGCGTTTTTCCCTTGGATCGGATGTCCCGAACCGCCAAATAGAGCTGGTGCATTGCCAGAATATACATGCCGACGGCAAGACTTTTCACCCAGAGTGTCATTCTCGGAGCCACATAATAGATTAATGCGTCTGAACGGCTGATCTGGACAATAAAAATGACGAATGCAATTAAGACGGCAGCTCGTATCGTTCGATGCGCGAACCTCGACCATTTGTGCATAGTTATCCCTCCATTCTATAAGTACGAATACAGCCGATCGAATGCGACCGATCCTAGCAGAACAACAACGGCTGATAGGATCATGACCGTCACGACGGTTTTGACACGGAACACTTTCAGCAGCATCAAGGTGCTTTTGATATCGAGCATGGCGCCAAAAACGAGAAAGGCGAGCACGGAGCCAAGGCTAAAACCGGGAATGAACGTAGCGGCAACGAAGGCGTCTGCAGTGGAACAGATGGAAAGAACATAGGAGAGTCCCATCATAAACAAATGCGGAGTGAAGTCCCCGTCGCTTAATGCAAGCAGCCATTTCTTGCTTACGACCGTTTGGAGCAAAGCTGTAACGGTAGCGCCTAACACCAAAAATTTGCCTACATCGAACATTTCGATGGCGGCATGTTCGAGCGTTTCATGCCATTTACTTTTCCATGCTGCTGCTTTTGGGGTTTTGCCCAGGAGCGGGCGTTTGAGGCTTTTTTTGTTCGAAGCGGTATGATCATGCGTGTTGCTCACCGGCGTGCGAAGGATAGAATTGCCATCGACACGAGCAGCCCACAGCCCGATAAGTGCCGCAGCGGCAAAGGCCAGCACCATGCGGGCGACAGGCATCTCCGGTTGAGCCCGAAAAGCTACGAACGTGGACGTGAACACGACCGGATTGATAACCGGCCCGGCCATCATGAATACGAGGCCGATATAAGGCGGCATGCCCTTGCGAATCAGCCGGTGCACGACAGGAATAATTCCGCATTCGCAGAGCGGGAAGATGATGCCCAGCAAGCATCCGAAAAGGATGCCGGGAATCTTTTTTTTCGGTATCCATCGCTGTAGGGTCTGATCGCTAATAAAGGTTTGCAGCAGCGCAGAAATGATGACGCCGAGCAGAATAAAAGGGAACGACTCCAATAAAATGCCGAGCACCATGGTGCGAAAATCGCTTAGAAAACTCATTGAGTCGCCTCCTCAATAAACAACTAACAACAACTATTTATTATTGTGTTTAATTTGTTTATTGTGATTTTTGTACTAATTTTAGCAGTCAATTGTTATGTCTACAACACCCAATCGTTAAGATTTTATTAAGAGATTTCGCTTGCATGCACGCAAAAGTGATATTTGTAGGTTGATAATTGGAAGATTCTATGATATTTTTAAATGGCGAAGAACGCAGATTTCGGATGAATGTCCGAGAGCTGCGTTTTTTTGTTTTTTGTCGCTGAATAAGTAGCTGTGGGCTATTTGGAAAAGGAGGTGAGAAGGTGAATCGCAGGAGAAGCCTGCTAATCGGCTTGGTGTCTGCAATTATGGCAGCAATGCTTGTGTACGGGGTGTATGTGCTGCAAGTCAATCAGGTTGAGCTGCAGCAGACGGTTCAGGTGGCGGTTCCGAAAGATTTTATCCGGGCCGGTGTTTTGATTCAAGAGGATATGGTAGAGCTGAAATCGGTTCAAAAAGGGAGCTTCACGAGCAGTATGATGTCGGACTTGAATGAGATTGTCGGGCTGGAGACGTTGATTCCGCTAGGGAAGGAGGAACCGATTTTAAAATGGAAGGTGAACCGCTATCATTTGCTCCCGGCGGAATGGCAGGCGACTTTTCAAATTCCTAAAGAATATGTGCTGTCTGTGTCTAATGGCATTCGCGCTGGAGATCGGGTCCGGCTCTATGTGTCTGGTAGCGATGGCAGCAGTTCAAGGCGGCTTTTTGATGAAAAAGAGATAAAGGTTGCCTCGGTCAAATCATCCGCCAATGTGGAAGTGGACAATCCGAAGAATCCTAATCTGCTATCCAAGGTGGAAGGAGATAAGGAGAAGATGTATGCTTCCCGATTGGAAGCGAACGGGGCTATTGACCAGATTAACCTGAATTTAACGGAGAATGAATGGCTGGAGATCGATCGTTTATGCAGTACGAAGAAAGCAAAGCTGGTGATTGCATTCAGCTCCTCTTCCATTTTGAGAGAAGATTAATGGGATTAGCGAATGGAAAGGAGGTAGGAGAGGTGAATGTCGGATTACTTTCAACCGATCAACGTTTAATTGACGAAATTATTCACGTCGTTTACCGACAGCCTGTGAACTGGGTTGTTTCGCCGTCTGCGGCGGAGCTGGCCGCCAGTTTAGGGGAAGAGAAGGCTTTTTCTCATATGATTATTTCGGATCGCGAGCTTGACTTTGGCGGTTTGGAGGAGTTTCTGGAGCATTTGCAGCAGATGAACCCGGAACTGAAAATGATCGTTAT
Source organism: Paenibacillus sp. FW126-R14 (assembly GCF_058789495.1). Taxonomy (NCBI): domain Bacteria; kingdom Bacillati; phylum Bacillota; class Bacilli; order Caryophanales; family Paenibacillaceae; genus Paenibacillus; species Paenibacillus sp. FW126-R14. Next base: position 90,287 of record NZ_JBYTBS010000023.1, read on the forward strand.
GCTATCCAATTATCATGACGTATCAATGAATGAAAAGTATGTCAAGATGTGCAAGCTGATGAAGCTTGACTACATTCAACCAGGACGCAGCACGGCAGTTATTGCTGACGATATTCGGGCTTGGGTGGATGGAGGGACGGGAGAACAGGCATCCGGGCAGCCGGCGGGGAAATTGCTTACTTTTATCGGCTCAACCCCCAATATAGGTACGACGCTTGCCTCTTTTGGCGTTGCCTCTTTGCTGGCTATGGAGACGAGTGTAAGGGTCGGTTATCTTTGTTTAAATTTAAAAAGCTCAAAGCTTCATCGCTATTTAGGGAAAGACGATCAAGTATTTACACTCGACGGCCTGAGGGCGGAACTCAAAGCTCAGAGTCTCACGCCAGAGAGGCTGCTGCTCGTTTGCGATCAACCGAGAGAAGCGCAGGGACTGCATGTGCTGTACGGGAATATGCTGCGCGAACAGGCGGAATTTTTCACGCCATCGGAAATTGTGCATTTGCTGCGCGTAGCCAGGCGTACTTTTGATATTTGTATCATCGAGGTCAATGCGTATTGGGACAATGCGGCAACGGTCTGCGGATTATTGGAAGCCGACAGCAAGGTCGTCGTAACAACAGCGGATATTGCACAATTTCAAGAGGACTTTTCAAGGTGGATCAGGCAGGTCGGTTCGGTGTTTGGGCTGCAGCCGGATCGTTTTGAGCTGATGGCGGTTCAAACCGAGAAGCATGCCAAACACAATGAGTTTACGATTAAAGATATTCGGAAGGAGACGCAGCTGCATTTGATGGGGCAAGTATCCAGGCATGGCGATGCGCTTGCTCGCTGCAATCAAGGGAAGCTGTTCGACATGCTAAGTCCAAGCCATCTGATGTACGAGGAGGTTAGAGATGTAGCGTTGAAGTTCGCCGACTTTTATAAGCTGCCGAGGAAGGAGAATATTCGGCAAGCCACCTGGCTGCAAAAGCTTATGACAGGGAGAAAAACGGCCAGTTAATGAACCGGGAATGAGGTGAGAGGAGTGAACGAGGAAAGGTTTTCGATTATTACCTATATGCATGAACGGAAAACGGAGGAACAAGCTGACACCATAGGTTTGCAAACGGATGTGAGATCGGGCCGCATGTTAGGAAGGTCTCTTGGCACAGAGATTGAAGATGTGATTTTTCAACAATGGGTGCAGGAAATACGAAGCGAGCTTGTCGGGATGAAGGGCAGGACGGATGAGGAGAAGCAGCTCTATAACGAGACATTAAATCGGGCTATTCTCGGATATGAAGAGGAGCGTGGAAAGCTTCTCGCCATTATCCATGATATTGTGTCGAAAAGAAGACTCACGGGCCGGCCTCCCCGGACGAGCGGGTATACGACGCTGCCGGAGGCGATTTTTGCCGAAATCATCGGGATGAATGTACTTGAGCTTGTGCTCAAGCAGAAGGAGGGACTTGAAGAGATTCAGGTTGTCGGCAGACAAATTTTTGAGGTGAGAGGCGGATACGCCTTGCCTTCGGGTTATGTTCTGCCATCTGTACGCGAATTGGAAAGAATTCAGCAAAATTTGGTGCTTTTTAATAACGATACGCTGAATCCCAGGAAAAAATGGGCCGAGGTTGTGCTGCGGGACGGATCCCGTGTGACGATGACGGGGTTTGGGTTCACGGCTGAACCGACGTTGACGATTCGTTTTTATACGGTAAAGCGATTTGATCTGGCCGTGCTTGCTTCTGCTGAGCTTGCCACGATGGACGATCGCATGGAAGTGCTGATCCGGTGCATGATCCGCTCGTATTTCAATATGGTCGTGATCGGCCCGACGAATTCTGGTAAAACGAATCTCATTAAAGCGATCATTGCTGAGATGGATGATAACGAAAGGATTATTACGATCGAATCGCGGTTCGAATTGAATTTAAAGCGGGATTTTCCGCACAAAAATATCGTCGAATACGAGATTGATGACCAGGATCCGAGACATTCCGGTTTGCAGGCTTTTAAGCTGGCTTTAAGGCAATCGCCGAAACGGATTTGTCATGCCGAAATACGGGACGATGACGCCAATCTTTATGTCAGGGCCTGCACGCGGGGGCATGAAGGCAGCATCACTTCTGTCCATGTTAGTGAATTGGAGGATGTGCCGGATGCCATTACAGATATGTGCATGCTGGATGGCCGAGGGATGAATCCGCTCCGCTTAAGGAAAAGAATCACCGAGTTTGTGACACAAATCGGGATGGAAATGGCTGTCGTTCACGGGAAAAGAAAAATTGTGCGGATCGTCGAATATCGGTTCGAAAATGAAGAGGTTTGCGTCACGGATCTCGCAGTTTATGACAAGTCGACAGATGGGTGGAAATTTCCCGGGAAATTGTCGCAACCTGCATCGCGGAAAATCGGTAAGGCTGACCAAGCGGGGCATGCTTTGTTGTCGAAGCTCGGTTTTATTGAGAAAGAAGGCGAGTAAAGGGATGATTATTGCCAAATATGTCTTTCTACTCTTGCTGTTCGTATTGATATTCTTGGTTATAAGGTCCGTTTTACACATTGTTATCCGACAAAGGAAAGCCAGGTTCAGGCTGCATTATGTCAAAATGTCCGCGTTCGGCCATCGATTCAGCGAATATTTGGGAAATAGGAGCCGTTTGTTTAAGCATGTGAAGGAGATGATGGAATCCGTCGAATTGGGCATGAGCATGCAGACGATGCTGACGGTAAGCCTAATTTTATTTCTCGTCGGACTGTTGGCAGGGGCGTTGTTTTTCCAGTCTGTGAAAGGCGTGCTTGTTTTAACGTTTATCTGCATGTCGCTGCCCTATATGCTGCTCAGACTTAAGCTGGTCAGTATCAGGCTGCAAACCCGGCTGGAGTTTCTGCCGGTAGTGGAAGTCTTCTATCAGTACTATATGGTTGATCCTCATAAGAACATCAAAATGGCATTGAAGTATTGCTTAGAGGAGAACCGTATTTTGTATCCGATAAAACCTGTTTTTGAACAATTATACCGCAATTTAATGACACAAAGAGATACGGAGGAGAGCTTGCGCATTTTCTCTCTCACTTTGGGTCACGCATGGGGGGATTATTTTATCGGCATTCTGCGTGTCGCTTTGACGGAAGGGAGCTATGTCGGCGATAGCTTCAAGGAATTGATTGTCGATATGAGGAAAGCGCAGCGCTTCGATCAGTTGGAGCGAAATCGGTTATTGGAAATTCGGATTGCCAATTTTACGCCGATTTTGTTTCTTGCCTTGTTTCTATTCATTAATTTCAAGGTTAATGCAGACAACGCTTATTTGTATTATATGGTTGATCCAGTTGGGCGAAATATGCTGTTGGATGCGCTATTGCTTATTTTTGTTTCTTTTTTAATGGGCATATATCTTTCGATGCGAAGAATGTGAGGGTGAGTAGGATTCAAATCATATTTCATGTGCTGCTTTTTGTGCTATTGATGATGGCTGTGTACCACGGATTTATGCTTCTTCCCGTTCGGGCGAAAAGATGGAGATCGTTTGAAGTCTTACGTAATCTGAAGGAGGCACAGCTTCCTCCATGGCTATTCAAGCTTTTGAGGTTGAAAGTGAAGAGGGTGGAAGAGAAGCGGCAGCTTCTGCTGGGTTGTGGATTTCGGATAAATGCCGGACTCTATGAAGGGACGAAGAGATTGTTGATGTGTGCGGCTTTCTTGGCAGGGGGTGCGGGATATATCGCTTTGAAGCACCCGGTGGTCACTTTGAATATGGAACCTGCCTACGTCATGGCGGCGGCGCTGTGCGTGCTCATTTTCCTGTTTTTCGATAAAAAGGCGCTGGTTCAATTGAAAGCCAAAAGGGCACATCGCATAGTTCGGGAGATTTATGTCATTAGTCATCATTTGCTGTATTACAATGACTCGCGAATGAGTTTGCATGCCAAGCTTTCTTTGTGCGCACCGCAGACTCGGTCGATCAGGACGCAATTCGGTCTACTGCTGAATGAATGGTATCAAGGTGCTGAAGCGGCGATCGCCCAGTTCAAAATACGGCTGGGAACAGACGAAGCGCACAGCTTTGGGGAGACCCTGAATGCCCTTAGGCTGAATGAACGCGCAGATTATTACGAATTGCTCAAGCAGCGAATTCAAGATTACAAAGAGAAGATGGATTTGGTCCGCGACGGTAGGAAAGAGACGGTTTCTTACGTGCTGTTTGTGCTTGCGGGACTGCCGATTTTGAATACGTTTCGGGTATTCATGTACCCGTGGGTGGCAGAAGGCCAGCGATTATTTCATGGGATTAATTAAGGAGCGTGCAGGACGATGAGGAATATTTTGATCACGGTAATGATGCTTATTGTGGTAGCTTTTCTTTTTACATCCATTGTTAATGATGGTTCGACAGGATTAAGACGGAATATTTCGACACACGGTTCCAAGGCCAATTCGGATATTACGGCATTAACTCCTTAGGGAGGAAGGTTAGTGTGAGGTCTATCTTAGTGACGGTGATGCTGATTGCGGTGGTGGTGGTTTTATACAACAGTATTGTTGGTGGGAATATGGGTACACGGAAGCAAGTTGGCCACAGCGGGGCGAAAATCAATGGAACGATAGAGCGGATTGATCCATGAAGCAGATTCTGGTTTTCGTAATGTTGGCTGCATTGCTTTGTTGGCTCATGTTTGCACCGGTGTATAAGCATGTGTTGATTGTGCGGCAGGCGGTCTTGCAAAAGGAGGTCGATTATTTGCTGGAAATAGGCGCTAACGGCAGGCATGGGTATATCGACAGCGCGATGATCAAGGAGTCGAGGATTCGCATGAAAGCAAGAGGCTTCGTTCCGGGTGATCTTGTGTATACGGTAGAAACGACGACCGGAGTCGGGGGAACTGATGCAAGCGCCCCTGTTTGGAGGGGGGCGGGATTGCGGCTAAAGCTGACGTATCCGTATCATCGGCTTTTTGTCATCGACCGTTTGGTCGGCATTACGGTTCCTTCCGAATCTGACCGGATGGGGGCAATGGGAATGAAAATGAGCGAATATGTGCCTTAAGGACGGAGCAATTGAGGTGGTGCGTTGTACAAGCTGCTTTTAACGGTGTTAATGAGTGTGCTGATCATGTCGATGTATGCTTTGCAAACCGATCAGGAGGTGGCGATGCATACGCTTTTTTATGGGAAACATGCGCTGAATCGTGCTGTTCATGCGGCGGCTCAGCAAAGCGATCAAGCGAAGCTGGCAGAGGGCATTCATGCCATAGATGAGAAGAAGGCGAGGGAGGCGGCAGGACAGTATTTGCAAGCGAATTTGCGGCTGGATGCGGCGAATGTTCCGCTGCCGGGATCCTTTCTGCAGAAGGGGATTATCGTAGAGTTATTTAAGATTGTTAATCATGGGGAGGTGTTTCCGTATACGTATACGAATTCGGCCTACGGGTACTCGGTTACACTGAACCGGCCGGGGGTGATCATGTTTATTCGCATGGAGTACCCTCGAACCTATACGGTTCTACAGCCAATTGCCTGGACGGTGAAGTGTTCTGCGGAAATGGTATTTTGAATGTATAATAGAAGGTGAGGTGTACATTCTTGGCAGTGTAAGGAGAGGTACGAATGACGATTTTTCGGGAAAGGCAGCAGTGGCTGCAGGGGGAGTTATTAAAGCGAGGGTGGTCGGGCTTCCTGGTCACCCACCATGTGGATATATATTATTACTGCGGCTCGATGCAGACGGGGTATTTGTTTATACCGGCGGAGGGCGAAGCGCTCTATCTCGTTCGCCGCAGTTTGACCCGCGCGGAGGAGGAAGCGTCAGCGGACGTGGAAGCGCTGGGCTCCTGGAAGACGCTGGCTGAGCGTCTTCGCGCGCGCGGGTCCGCAGCGGATGCGCCGCTGCGGATCGCGACTGAGCTGGACGTGTTGCCCGTCCAGCTCTATGGTAAGCTCCAGGCCGCGCTGCCCGGCGCGGTCTGGGAGGACGGCTCGCTGCTCGTGCGCGAGCAGCGGATGATTAAATCGCCGGACGAAGTTTCGGCGATTCGCGAGTCCGCCCGCGTCGTCGACGCGGCGCTGGAGGCGGTCATCCCTCACGTGCGTGAGGGGATGGCGGAGTTTGAGCTGATGGCGCTCATCGAGCATCAGCTCCGGCTGCGCGGGCACCAAGGGCTGATGCGCATGCGCGCGTACAATTCCGAGTTGATCACCGGAATGGTCGCGGCAGGCGCGTCGGCAGCGGTGCCGACTTATTTCGACGGGCCGGCCGGGGGCACAGGGCTTCACCCGTCCAGCCCGCAGAGCTCGGGCCGCACGCTGATTCGGCGCGGCGAACCGATCCTCGTCGACATCGGCTGTATGACGAGCGGGTATTTGATCGATCAGACGCGGACGCTGGTGATCGGCGATTTGGACCCGGAGCTGCAGCGTGCCTATGACGTGGCGGAGGAGGTGCTCCGCGCCACGGAAGCCAGGCTGCAGCCTGGGGTGATTGCCGAGCATCTGTATCTGCTCGCGCTGGATCAAGTACAGGAAGCGGGGCTGAGCGCCCACTTCATGGGGTACGGCGCCGACCAAGTGAAATTTCTTGGTCACGGCATCGGGCTCGAGATTGATGAACTACCCGTTCTCGCCAAAGGCTTCAAATACCCGCTGGCGCCCGGCATGGTCATCGCGATTGAGCCCAAGTTCACCTTCCCTGGCCGCGGGGTGGTCGGGGTTGAGGATACGTACTTGATCACGGATAGCGGATGGGAGAAGCTGACGATATCGAGGGATGGCGTAATCCGTATATAAGATATCCATATACCTCAGGTGGGGTTGTCCCGAAAGTAGACTATACTGCTTTCGTGGCAGCCTCTTCATTTTGTTGTGGGAGGGAAATACAGGGCTCTATTTGAGCCAAATGCGCTGCTATTAGGCTTATTGGGAACCTATAGGGTCTTATTTTCCCCATGTTGGGCTCAAGCTGCATAAAAACGGAATATAGCGGATCATAGTTCCCGCTGATTGGCTAAAAGCTAGTTTTTTGAGGAAATAGCGTACTATTGTTCCCATTGGTTATATCTCCGCTGCCTTTTTCCGCTTTGCCTTCTTCCGCTTTGCCTTTTTCCGCTTTGCCTTTTTCCGCTTTGCTTTCTTCCGCTTTGCTTTCTTCCGCTTTGCCTTCTTCCGCTTTGCTTTCTTCCACTCCGCTTGCCCCGTTCTGCATTTTTCCACACTGTCTTCTTCCACTTTTCTCTTTTCCGCTCTAGCTTTGCTTTTTTCCGCGCTACTCTGCTTAACAGTTCAGACTGTGCAGCCAGAGACAGCGATCTATGCTGTCCAGTTGTTAAAAAAAGAGCCCCAGAGGGCTCTCTCGTTTAGTCATTAGATTAGATTTTCTCAATAACCTTATCAATCAAGCCGTAAGTTTTTGCATCTTCGGCTTCCAAAAAGTAGTCACGGTCTGTATCCAATTCGATTTTCTCGATTGGTTGTTTTGTCGTATCTGCCAGAATGCGGTTAAGGGTATGGCGTGTTTTGAGGATATGCTGGGCGCGAATATGAATATCGCTGGCTTGCCCTTGAGCGCCGCCCCATGGCTGGTGGATCATAACTTCGGCATTCGGCAGAGCGAATCGCTTGCCCGGTGCGCCGGCCGTCAGTAAAATGGCACCCATGGATGCCGCCATACCGACACAAATTGTAGATACGTCAGGCTTAATGAAATTCATCGTATCATAAATGGCTAATCCAGCCGATGTGGAGCCCCCAGGTGAGTTAATGTAGAGCGAAATATCTTTCTCCGGATCTTCGGCAGAAAGAAAAAGCAGCTGGGCAATAATCGCATTGGCGACCTGATCGTTCACTTCTGTTCCGAGGAACACGATTCTGTCTTTGAGCAGACGGGAATAAATATCGTAAGAGCGCTCGCCGCGCGACGTTTGTTCAACAACCATAGGTATGAAACTCATAGGACTCATCCTTTCTTTTGTAAGAGATAACCGATTTTAGGCAGCGGCTTTGCTTTGCACCGTATGATGGGAAACAGGCAGCTTTTGACCAAACCCGGAGGAAACGACGATGAGACGGATAGGTTCCTCTCCTTGAAAGGCGGGGAAGGTACGAACGTTAAATGTAGCTTCTGATTCAGACTCGCTTTGGCGGCGATAGGCGTCGAGCGGAATCACCTTGTCATTTTCGTGAATTGACCGTTCAACTAAAGCTTTCTCCCACGTAATTACAGGTGATTCATGGGCAGCATCCTTCAGCGGCTTATTCGTTTCATGCTCCTGATTATTGCTCATCTTAGGCAGCCTCCTCATTCTTTCGGTTTCGGGTACACGGCTAACAATACGTGATAGGGATCATGCTGCTCTTTGCCTGCAGGCATAGCGTAACGTTTCACGAGCTGCTCCACCAAAGCGGCATACTCCTCGATGAAAGCTTGCCTTTGCCCCTCATCGGATAGATGTACCTGCAGTTGAAGGGTGGCGCTGGGAATAAATTCTCCCACATCGGACTGCTCCATGAGCAGTATCGCATCTCTTCGGATGCGTTCCGATGTCGTGACAAGATGCGCTAGCGAGCTCTGGTCTTTCAGCTTTTGCACAGTTTCCGGTTTCATGCTGAGCGAGTCTGCCAGAACGAAGGTTTTGGCGATGGCTCTGTACAGCACTTCCACAAGATTGCGCACTTGACGTGTGCCGACTCGCTGAACGAGACCTGCTTTCTCCAAGGCCTTCAGGTGATAGTTGATGCGCTGCGCAGTTTCTCCTAGCGTTCGTGCCACTTCAGCGGCAGATCCCGGCTCCAGAAGCTGCGCGATGATCTCGCCGCGAATTGGGTTCAGCAGGACTGTTGCTTGTTCGGGAGACTCGATGTAATACCTGTCTTGGATATCTTTTAGCATGGAGAGGTTTCCTCCAGTACAATGAATATGTTACGTAAAAATATTTTATTACGTGGAAGATGGAATGTCAATGGGCGGTGTGTATGCTAATAATGTGTCGGGAGACATTAAAGTCTTGAATTAGACAATAAAGTGTTGAAGTAGTAAATAAAGATAAGAAGGTTTCTTCTATGGCGTTCACTCACTTGGGTGAACGTTTTTTGTAGTAGTAGGGAGGCACACGAGTTTAAACTACCATGAAAATTAAATATCTGGCAGTCGAAGAAAAAGAACAGCACTAAAGAAGACGCAGTTCATTCATTTTTTT
>NZ_JBYTBS010000024.1:0-98791 GCF_058789495.1 Paenibacillus sp. FW126-R14
TCAATCAGTATATAAAGAGACCATTGAGGTCATTCAATCAGTATATAAAGAGACCGTTGAGGTCATTCAATTAGTATATAAAGAGACCCATTGAGGTCATTCAATTAGTATATAAAGAGACCGTTGAGGTCATTATTAAGTATTGAGAATCTTAGCCTGAGATATAAACCTTACCCTCTGCCATACCGACACTATGAGGAGGGTAAGATATGAAAAAACAGCTCGGTTTGTTTGTAGTAAGATGTGCCCGAAGATCTTTACGCATTATCGGTACAAAAGGATTTTGGGTTGCAGTGTTCGCAACTGTAATATTTAAAGTAATTGAAAGAATCATATAATAAATGCTGGACATTTGGAGCAAGGGAATCCCTTGCTCCTTTTCGTTGCCGAAGCAAATTCCTCTAGAGATGGATTCTAAGGGGATTTTTTTCTAGAGCAAAAACGACAATGTTTCCCAAATTAATGGTATGATTATGCTACATACGAATTCGAAATACTTACGAATATGGATTACCCTGAAAATTCACTCCCATTTTCATTTATCTGACGGTGGCCCCCCGAGCCATCTTTTACGGAATCCACAAATAAGAAGATAGCCAAAATGACTGAAGACTCCGATTCTCGAATACAAGAATATTGTGAAAAATGGAGAAAACATGCAAAAAATTAAATGGGAGGGGAAATTTAGTGTCATCTTCGTCTGATTTAGCAACATAGGTTGGATCAGTTGGTACTGTTATTGGATGCTTTGGCACAGTAGGAACGTTAGTAGTTGCATTAAAACAACTTTCTAATGAAAGGGCATATAAAAGAAATAAAGAGGAAAAGTTACAGGCAGAGAAAATTTCTGCATGGATTAAGCAAGAGACCACTCGGAAGACCAAACCATCTATTCTATATTAAATAGATCGGATGAGCCTGTATACCAAGTTGTAATTACTTTAGTGAGCATACAAGGTGCAGGTTTTCCAATTGATGGAGTTGAAGTGCATAAGAATTGTATATCTTATTACAGGTGTCTAAGCATATTGCCTCCGGGGAAATTTATAACATATACAGGGCACTTGATTATGCAATATCTATAAGATTCGGAATAGAAATAGCATTTACTGATGCAGGAGGACGTCATTGGGTCAGAAAATCTAATGGTGAACTTGCTAAAATTAATATATCACCGATAGAATACTATAACATTGATAGGCCTATTGATTGGAGCTTTCCAACTGTTGCAAGTTAATTTGTCTACATCATTCCGAAAAAGATTAGATTTCGAAATTATTCGTATTATGAATTCACGATTGTTATATAGTTACTCTACGAAGTTGCCACTTCACATAACAATATATTAACGCTTCTGAGCATTCGCTCCTTTGTCCAGTTGGAGTCCGATGAGGGTTCGAAGAGGAATTTTTAGTAGCAGGGAAGAAAATTCAGCCGGATACACCCGCACCCCTAACTGCTTCTCGGCCGCTCAGAGCCAGCTTCTCCTCGGGTTTTTTAATACTTTCAGGGGGTGGGGCGCCGGGAATGCAATAACGTTAGGCGCAACTAGGGCAATTAACAAAATATAAAAAAATTTGAAAGGATCGAAAACATTACATGACTGATTTAGCTATTACTAAGCAGGAGAATTTCAAGTATGATATTTGCCTTTCTTTTGCAGGGGAAGATAGAAAAATTGTAGACAGCATAGCAACCGATTTAAGAGAGCTAGGGATACGTGTTTTCTATGACTTATACGAAGAAGCTGACCTCTGGGGGAAAGATTTATATACTCATTTAGATTATGTTTACCAAAGAGCCGCGAAATACTGCATTCTTTTTATTTCAGAGCATTATGCCAGTAAGATGTGGACTAATCATGAAAGACGCAGTGCACAGGCACGAGCAATTCAAGCACATAAAGAATATATACTACCTGTCCGACTTGATGATACAGAAATACCAGGCATTCCTGTTACTATTGGTTTTATTGATTTACGACAAAAGAGCCCAGACCATTTAGTACAAATAATTAAACAGAAAATAGAAATTAAGGAAAGACAAAATTTTTTTCCTCCGGATCCTGATAAATTAATACACTATCTTACTAACCCGGATGGTGCGAACTTTGAAGCAGTTTTATATCAAGCAAGGCACTTTTGGGATGTATTACAACGCATGGAACCACATGAACGAACAGTTATTTACCAAATATTTCTCAATGGTTGCCCTGCCGAGCTTCCTGAAAATGTTCATATCAGCCTTGATTACTTAAGGCGAATTACAAAACATCCAGAAGCTGAACTAAAGGAGGTTTTAGGGGCACTTAAATCCCTTGGCTTCTTTTGTAGCTTGAGAGAAGACGATGAAAACCCAGAATTTTTTGGTAAGAGTAACATGTTAGTTCTAGAGTGGCATTGCTTTTTAATAAATGCTCCAGATAATGCAACAGACGTGGCAAATGCAATTATACAAGGGGCAATCGATGGGTATTGTGGGTTTCATGCTATGAAAGCACTTGAGAATTTGAATTTTGGGCAATTGTCTACCGTGACTACTGTTGAAGATGAAGATCTTGATGAAGAATAAATAGATTTAAGATTATTCTTGTATCTTGATCGTTCACATTCCCACATACTCCACCAAGCCAATACAAAGGGGAACGTCCATCACAGGCGTTCTCCCTTTACTGCTATTGATGTAAAAGAGCGAAGAACTTACGGAAAAGAGGAAATTATGCATAACAGTGGTGACAAGAGCAATGATACAAGAACCACTTATTTTATTGTAAATACGAATCGCGGGGGACGTGGAGAATCCCCGAATTTGACTTATGAACGAGCTATGCTGGCACAAAAGAAAGCGTCTGCGTATGGTGATAAGAAGACTGAAATTGAGCGTATAGAAATGGGAGCGAAAGTGTATTTATATGCAAGCGGCGTTGGTATAATTGCCCAAGGTATAGCAGGTGAGCAAGGCAAGGCTTCACGAAACGGCGTGAAAGATAATGAGTTTTACATAAAATTAGAAAAAATGATTAATTACGCTGATACACCAATAACATACGCTGAAACTAGTGGGGAACTTGAAAAGCACATGCCAGTGCTCAAAACCGTTAATAATTTGAAGGAAAAAAACTAGCTGAATGGTTATGGGAGGAAGGTGAGAAGAGAGGGAAGAACTGATTCACTTAGGTGGAGCCTTCCGCTGCTCTAAACGTCTGATCACATTGAATCACCAAACAAGTTGCCTTCCGTATTCACCACTGCCCAGCGATCATACAGCTTTACCAACTCAGTTTGATAATTATAATCGTCAATCGACTGCTCGCCTACACCAGCATTAGATGCTTGAGCGACATAGAGCCTATCGAAGCGGCTCCGCAATTCATCTCATTCCATTAGTCCATCCCCCCATATTGTACAAGTCCCGATTCGAGTAAAGCATAGAGGAGAAGCGGGATAGTATCAAACTTGAATTCGGTGAACAATCAAGAAGGGTTTATGGAGAACTTGCTCTGTTGCTTCCGATCTCGTGGTTTCCGGCAGTAGTTCGGTAAGCTCTGCGTTGCAGAGCTTACAAACTGCAAAAACGCAAGTCGCTTTGAAGCTCGGAAGGTCGGCGCGCGGCGGGAAGGCTTTTGTACGAACGGGCAGGATAGCGTAGGAAGGGATGGTTAGTACTCTCCGTGTGTCGGTAATGATGACAGTTGCTTCCTGCATCGAATTACTACTTCGGGGGCTACGGTACTGAGATTTCCACGTTCACCATCTAGCTGTGTGTGGACGACACAATAACGTAAATGTAGGCCGACTAGCTCCAGTTGTTCCGCCTATTACGTTTGATTTATAATGAATCCACATAGTAGTAAATTGGAGGGTAAAATATGTTTAAAGCGACCATTCTTTTAACGACGGATTCAACCGCCGTCATCAAAGTAATGGACTATAAGCCAGGCAAAGTTGTCCAGAAAGATGTGACGACTAAAAAGGGCGTTGTCAAAAAGGACATTAAGATAGAAGGAACCATACTTTTTATCACAAACATGGACATATCGTTCAAACGGAGCAAATACGATATCCAGATCGGCGGCGATAAAGTAATCACCGCTAAATTTATATCTAACACAATGAAATGGGACAATAATCCTGGACCAAGGCAGGTTATTTTCGCGTCTACTACTCCAGAGCGCTGATTCAGTAGTCCGAGCCGCCTTAACAGTTTTTATTATGATTAATTACAACCATCGTTAAGCTATCGGGAACTATAGTTGAATCATCAATAATAAGGCCGCCGATTACTTCGGCGGCTTTCTGTGTAGATTTATGAAAGCAAAATCGGATATTGAAAGGTTCGTAACTATGCGCCGCGATAGCTACTTTCGCATTTTTCGCCGATAGACTCGTTAAGCTGAGCCGTATCACAAATAATGGGATATTTTTGCTCCATTTATCTCTATGATATAATTATTTTAAACTAACATAGGAGGATGTGATTTGATGAGAGTAGAGGATGTATTTGTGACGGAAGGGGTGCCGGGTATCACTTTTATCCAACCACCTGGTTTTGCTAACATCGTTGTTGATTTGCGATCTCCAACAAGAGGGGTTGTGTTTGAAGGTGCGTCTGGTACAGGCAAAACAACTGCTATTTTAAAAGGCTTAGCTGCAGCCAATATTTCAGCTAGTCAGCTATTAATATTATCAGGAAGAATACAGACAGATATAGAAATAATAAGAGGAATGGTCCAGGAGGGAAAATTACCTGCTCCAATTGTTGTCGTTGATGATTATCACCGGCTTGATGAAAACCTGAGAAAAGGTGTTTCAGATATATTAAAAATTGGTGCAGATAACCCCTATATAATTAGTGGAAAGTTGATAATTGCCGGTATTAATGAGGCAGGAAGACAACTGATTCAGGCATCAGAAGATCTGATTAAGAGAATATCAATCAATAGGATAAGACCTGCTGCATTTGAGACTGCAATAGATGCATTAAAAGCAGGGGCAGAAGAGCTGAACGTTTATCTCAAAGATTTAGAAGAAATATATGATGAAGCAAATGGTGACTACTGGACAATGCAAAAGCTATGTCAACAGGCTTGTATTGATGCTGGAATTTATGATACCCAAGAAGAAGAGACCGAGATCAATATTAATATTCATACGCTAAGAGGAAGCATACTTACTCTTCTAGAAACTGCTTATAAGCCAATCCTAAGGGACTTTGCAAGAGGGAAAAGATTCAGACGAACAAATAAGCCATATATTACTTTGTTGGAGTGTTTTGCAAGAGTGGGTAAACCAACGGTTCTAATTAATGATTTGGGATTATTATTTCCGGAACATAAGCCACGACTGGATTCAATAAAGAAATCTAGGCTACCAATATTAATTGATTCGAAAGCATTAAATGCAAAGTTTTATTATGATCCCTTAACAACAATGTTCTCTGTCGAAGATCCCGCCTTAGCATATTACATTAAGAAAGCTGACTGGTCCAATTTGACCCAGGAATTTGGATTTATCTCAGACGATCAGTTTGCCTTCGACATTGCTGTTTCATTCAGTGGGACCGATAGAGAATTAGTTGAAAGGTTTGTTGAACGGATTAAAGAAGAGGATATTAGTGTATTTTATGATAAAGACTTCGATCCACAGCTTCTGGGAAGTGATCTGGAAGAAGAATTTCCAAAAATTTATGGAGTTCTTTCAAGATCAGTAGTAGTTTTTATTAGTGGGTCATATAAAGAAGGAGAATGGCCTTCTTTCGAAAGGAATGTATGGGGTAAAAGAGTTCAAACAAAAAGCGTTGTTCCAGTATTTATAGATTTTACTATAATAAAAGAAATTAAAGATTCGTTGGGGCGCATTGATTTCTATCAATGGTCTGCCTATAAGAAGGGGGAGATGCCAGAAGAGGTATTTGTAGAACATTTGGGGAACCTATGTTCCCGAATTGTTGCTTATTTAGAGGTGTTAGAGAATTAAAAAACTGGAATCTAATGATACTCAAACTGTCGACAAAGCCCATGTTTTCAGAGCCTTGTCAGAGATATTTAATTATCACGGGACTAACGGAAATAAAATTAAATAAGATCCCCCTACCCGGCTAATTTAGCCAGGTGGTTGGCGATCTTTTTGAC
This sequence comes from Paenibacillus sp. FW126-R14, assembly GCF_058789495.1. Classification (NCBI taxonomy): domain Bacteria; kingdom Bacillati; phylum Bacillota; class Bacilli; order Caryophanales; family Paenibacillaceae; genus Paenibacillus; species Paenibacillus sp. FW126-R14. Next base: position 6,131 of record NZ_JBYTBS010000024.1, read on the forward strand.
GTTCTTGCAGATGGATGCTATCCATGCTTGTTCCAGAAACTTTTTTTCTTGTCACGAAACCGACGATAGCGAAGTCCAAAAAGCTTTTTGGCATTTGCGAAGTTTGCCACAGTAATTTCCATAGAAGTTGAGTTGATATATAATAGAGTAAAGGCTTTAACGAATTAAACTTCATATTTATAAAATTGTCAAGGGGGGATTGTATGGCTAGGTTATTTAACGAACAACAATTACGAGAAATTGCAAAAGCAAAGAAAACTTTGGTTTTTGATTCAAGCACGCAAATTCTTGAGTCCGCCTCTGCTAATTTCAACAAGTATAAGACGTATGACATTTTTCTTTCACATAGTTATCATGATGCCGAAGTTATCCATGGATTGAAAATTTTCTTGGAAGAAAAATTAAATCTATCTGTATATGTTGATTGGATCGAGGACCGCCAATTGGATCGTACGCAGGTGAATAGAGACACAGCCGATACGATTCGTCAAAGAATGAAAAATTGTAAAAGTCTTATCTTAGCCTCATCTGAAAATACTCCAGATTCTAAGTGGGTACCATGGGAAGTCGGTTACTTTGATGGTATAAAAAATAGGATCGCTATTCTCCCAATTTCAAAAACTTTAACCTATAATGAGGATTACAAAGGACAAGAATATTTAGGATTATATTCCTATGCAGTTTATGAAAGCAACAAAAATTTAGGAGAAACTATTTGGGTCCAAGATAACCCTAAAAAATACGTTTTGTTAACAGATTGGGTTAATGGAGCGGAACCAACAGAAAGGACAGCGTAATCATGGAGCAGAAATTAAAATATCTTGAATTTATACAACAAACCATTACTCGAATGGCTTCTAACTCCTTTATGCTTAAGGGATGGGGGGTTACTATCGTTTCAGCACTATTAGTTTTTTTACTTGGTAATGAAAAAATTGAAGCTAATCCACATTTCTTCTATATTACGTTGGTACCATTAATTGCTTTCTGGTATCTAGACAGCTATTTCCTTCGACAGGAAAAATTATTTAGACAACTTTTTGAAAAAGTTAGAGTAATAAATGGCAACAATGTTGATTTTTCTATGAAAACGACTGATTTTACTAAAGATGTAAGAAGTATAGTCATCACTATGTTTTCCAGAACTTTACTGGCATTTTATGGCACTGTTATTATAACAGTTGTTGTAATTATTCAATTCATTTTATAAATTCAAAGTCTCTCTTTCTTACCCTATGCGGCGGCCTCCGAAACGTCTCTTTTTCTTGTCCAGTTGCGTAATGGTACCCAGTACGAGCTGGAAATCGTTACATTCAGATAACTGCCAAGCAACAAACTCGTTGTTGAAAAGATCTTGAATAACGGACAAGTAATGAAAAATCGTTCCATTGGAAATATAGGTAATGTCCGTGACCATTTTTTGCTGCGGTACCGTAGCATGGAATTGTCGTTTTAAGCGATTTGGATAAACAACTGAAGGTGTGTAATTGGACTGTTTTCGTTTCCTCCATATGACCGATTGAATCGTTAAATCTTTCATAGTCCGACATACTTTCTTGTGATTTACATTGTAGCCTGCCTCCCACAAGGCGGTCGTCATACGAGGGTATTTGAAGTAGGGATGTGCAAAATGAATGGCTATCATGTGTTCCTTGATCTCATGATCCTTCTCTTGCCTTGCATTTCATTGAGGCTGTGTGGCTCACCATTTGTAATAACTGGCTGCGGTATTCCCGCAATAGCTGACAGGTCTGTAATGCTATGCAGGTGGCGTAACTCCTCCAGTATAAAATTGCTTAGAATGGATGATTACACCGGACTCAAAGACGTCATGCAAATGGCATGAATTTTTTATTGTTATTGAGCGTTAACAATAAGAGCGGGACGCAGGCTAACGCAGCCACATGTCCCGCTCTTATTGGCCTCATCAGCCCTGCTTTTGTTCTTCCTCGTACGCACTCTCTACCAGTTTGAAAAAGTCGGATGGTTTAACTTTCAGACCTCTGCAGAGGTCGAATATTTTCGTAACGGAAGGCTCATTTCTCCCAACCTCGATCATCGAAATATAGGATCGATCCACATTGCATTCATGTGCCAGATCCTCTTGGCTTAAACCTTGCTTGAGGCGTATAGCTTTCATGGTTTTCCCGATAATTTGTTTTATAATAATAGGCTGTTCGCTCAAGGAAAATTACTCCTTTTAAGTCTATTATCAATCTGCTATACTATTCACAACAGATAAAGTATTCAACAAATAGTAATAAATTTACAATTATTGCGGGCGTTCTATGATTTCAAGTTTTCTCATTGCAACAGGACTGCGGGGCTTTTTGTTGCTAGAAGTGTACTAAATTTTCTAGTTAACCTGTTAACCGCGTCAAATGTCTTTCACTGCATTCCGTTAATGTTTTGCAGTACTGAGGTTGAATAAGAACTCACTTTGATGTCACTTTTTTTGAGGGGAAGTGTTGAATTTGATAAAGAGTCTTAGAACTTATTTGTGTGATTTTATTGCTATGAGAACAGACGAAATTGGGAATAACGTTCTGAAGCAAGATGAGGGATATCAAGAATTATCTAAAGAACTTCAATCCTTATTAAAAGAGATTTTTAAGTATGTTCCAATAGACCGACACCCAACAATTTTTTCTTATGAAGAGAAAGAACAAGCTCAATTGGCACTAGCCATTGAAATTATGTACAGGCAAGGATTGATAGATGGAGTATTCTTAAATCGAAGACTGTCAGTAGTAATGGAAAATGAGGGTGAATTCTAAGCGTACATAAGAGAAGCTTGGAATCTATAAAAACCAAGCCGCGGTAGGGTCTTATCGCATTTTGGCCGATAGACCCGTTAAGCCGAACCTTATCACAACTCATACAGTAAAGAAGGTACTGACCCCTCAACAAGCCTGGGGTACAGTACCTTCTTTGTTTAAAGTCCGTCCTCTTCGTTTTGCATGTCTTGCAGAACTTCCTGCGGCCACAAATAACAGTGCAGCATATCAATTGTTTCTCCAATCAAGCGCTCCCGACTGACGTCCGTACTGGCAAATGCTATGGCCTCGACGACGCTATGTGCACCAAGAACTAAGATTGTTGCGGCCGCATCCAGATCCTTGATGCGGATCTCCGACTGCCAGGAGCGGAGAAGCTGAGCGACAAACGCATAAACAAGCTGCATTTGCTTGTCCGACATGTCTTTAATTTCTAGATAAGACAGCGCCATAATGTTCATTTCTCGATGGAAATCGACATCCACCTGGTGGGCCTTTATCATGGTCTCGATCATTTCACGAATGAAAGACAGTTTATTTTTTCTGGTGTCTAGTTGAAGGGCGCTGTGGCTCCGAAGGACCTCTATGAAGCGTTCATTGTAGAATAACAGTGCGTCCTTGAAAATCTCCATTTTATCCGTGTAATAGGAATAGACGCTGCCTATGGCCACCTTCGCTTCTTTTGCAATGTCCTTCGTATTCGTGTTGTGATAGCCATTCTTCGCGAACAATTTCGTGGCTGCTGCAACGATTTTTTGCTTGGTCTCCACACTTCGCTGCTGCTGAGGCATTCGCGTCTTATCCTGATCTTTCTCTGCCATCTTCATCACCTAACTCCCATTTTATTTTCTCTTCCCACTCCAAGTCAATAAATGATGTGAATTAAAGTTCGAATTTTCCCATTGACAAAAGTGAACTTTAGTTCATATAATTTAGTATATGAACTAAAGTTCATGTTAATGGTGTGCATCGATGTGGTTCAAGACTGAAGCTTTTTGGCAAAGGAGGCGTTAAACGTTCAACGTTCTAGGGTCTGGGAAACGATTGCGTCCCCTTTCCCAACTGACTCAAAAAAGTTTTAAAAATACGATACGAGGAGTTAGGGCTATGTCCACTAATTTTTCAAAACCCATCCCCACTTCGGCTACATCCATACGTGTGCTCATTGCACCGCTTATTGCGATTATTATTGGGATATTCATGGTTATTCTAGATACTACAGCAATGAATGTCGCTGTCCCTGCTATCGCAGATGATTTCAATAGCACGTTGAGCGTGATCCAATGGACGATTACCGGATATGCACTCGCACAAGCAGCAGTCATTCCATTGGCAGGATGGATGTCAGATCGGTTTGGCGCCAAGCGAATCTTCATTATCTCAATCATTGCATTTACGATTGGTTCGATATTGTGTGCATGTGCCATTACAGCTGAACAGCTCATCTTCTTTAGAATAATACAAGGCCTAGGCGGCGGCATGGTTATGCCAATCGCCTTTGCTATGACCTACCGTATCAGTCCTCCTGAGAAAGTAGGCGCGATTATGGGGATGATGGGTATTCCGGTTTTACTCGCGCCAGCATTGGGGCCGATTATAGCTGGTTATCTGGTTGACTATGCAAGTTGGGAATGGATTTTCTTTATTAATATTCCAATCGGGATCGCTGGTGTAGTCATGTGTATCAGGGCGCTTCCAAATCTTCCGAAAAAAGCATCAGCCTCACTAGATTCCTGGGGCATCCTGCTAGCACCACTCGCTTTTGGCAGCCTTTCTTACGGGTTAGGCGAAGGAAGTAGCAGTTGGTCCTCTACGAAAACAATCGTCGGTTTATCAGTTGGTGCGGTCGCTCTGATTTTGTTTATCATTGTTGAGCTCAAACGTAAAATAGAGCCCTTATTGGAACTAAGAGTTTTCCGTTCTCCTCTATTTACTCGAGGTATTCTGGTTCAGTGGGCGTTACAAATCACTATGTATAGCACTGCCTTCGCCATACCGTATTTCATGCAACTATTGATGGGTATGAGTGCTTTCAAAGCAGGCTTATGGTCGCTTCCTCATGCACTTTCCGCTGCAATTGCGATACCCATTGGGGGGCGTTTATACGACCGAATTGGTGCAAGACCTTTAGCAGTCGTTGGTTTAATATCCGTAGCCATAGGTACTTATCTCATTTCCTTCATCGATCCGGGCGATAGTCCTTGGAACTTTCTGATTCCTCGTGTGTTGATAGGCATGGGAATGGGCATTGCTTATCTTTCGTTAAATACTCATTTGTTGCAATCAGCGCCACGGGATCTAGTTGGTCGAGTGACCTCCCTAACGAACGCTACGCAGCAGGTGATTACTTCTTTCGCAGTAGCTGGATTTACAACCTTTCTCGTTAACCGTACAACTCATTATGTAAGCAAGGGTGAGATTGCGATCCCCAATGCAACGACGCACGCCTTTCATAATGCTTACCTTATTATATCAATACTTGTAGCAGCAGGGGTGCTACTAGCGGTTACACTCAAACGGCCCGTTGCCGCGGATGACGATGCTCCAATTCAGCCTGGCATTGTCGAAGAAGGCTCCATGATGGCATAGATTGCACCACGGCTGTCCTGCCAGGACGCAATGCGACGGTTAGCTAGAACGGACCAGATTTCGCGTTCCAAACCCAATACGATCAGCCGATTCTCATTCGTGCTTTCGCAGGGAACGGAAGTTTGTATGTTTCCGTCTATTCATCCGAGTTTATCAACTTTCATCCAATAAAACTATTCAAAGAAACAAAACCGTTCCGCCCAAAAAACGCTCCACCACGTATTGCCGTACCACCTTGATTGCGGCAAGAACGGCCTCCAGCGAAAGCGATAGCGTGTACCGTATGCACGCACAAAACCCAGCCAATCTAATCTTCGTTGGCAATCGGTCAATGTTCTTGTCACCCGACAGTATAAGGGTGATCGTTTTTATAGAACGATTGCATGAAATTGCAGAAAAGCTAAAATAGACTTAGACCTAAGGGGCCTAACAGGGCCCCTTAAATTTCGCTCTATAGATGTTACGCCGAACCGTACCATAAGTGACGGCGAAAAATCATTGGATGCTAATGTACTCACCTCTTTCGTGGGCTAGCCGTCCTTGCTTTAGTTCCAAATCTATGTCTGACGGTTTATCATGAAATGATCTTTATATGATCTTTATTCCGTCTCCATTTCATCTGTATCTATCTTTAATACGATGTGCCTATGAAAAATACGATAAGAATACTAATCCTAGCCATCTCCGGAGTCATATTCATTTCTTTTTTATTTTATATCCATTCCGAAGTCGCTTCGAAAACGAAAAAAGGAGACTTTGAGCAGAAGATTAACGAAAGAGAGTTGCCGTTGAAAGGAAAAACGATTGTGCTCGACCCTGGTCATGGCGGTAAAGACGTCGGTTCCATTGGAAATCAAGGAACATATGAGAAGGATGTAACGCTGCCCATGGCACTGAAAGTCGGCCAGAAGTTAGCCGAGCAAGGAGCAACCATCATCATGACACGGCAATCTGATACGACCGTTTCATGGGATGCGCGAACAAAAATGGCGGAAAGTAATGACGCCGATCTGTTCATAAGTATTCACTTCGATTCTTTCAAAAGTAGTAATGTTTCCGGAATGACGACTTACTATTACAAGACTCAAGATCAGTTGTTCGCACAAATTATTCATGATCAATTGGTTAAGGCAGACAATCAATCGATAGACAGGGGCGTAATGTTTGGCGATTATCACGTACTCCGTGAAAACGCCAAGCCTGCCGTTCTTCTCGAACTTGGGTTTATTTCGAACAAGAATGAAGAGACGCGCATGAAAACCGACGCATTTCAAGATGATGTAGCCACATCGATCACTAGAGGCGTTGTTAATTGCTTTAAATAAGGGGAGAAACATAGAACATGCTCGAGTAAACAGGCCCTTGTTTGAGGTACTTCTATGGATATGGTAAAATCTTACGAATAGGTTGGAATCGTGGAGGGCAACATGAAGAAAACGATCTTGATCGTGGAAGATCAGCAAGTGCTTCGGGAAATTATATCCGAATATTTGTCGGATGAAGGCTACCGTGTTCTTGAAGCAACCGATGGGAACGAGGCGCTGGCGTTGTTTCAAGAGCATGAAGTTGATTTAATCATTCTTGATATTATGCTTCCGAAATTGGACGGTTGGTCCGTCTGTCGACGGGTCCGAAAGACGTCGAACGTTCCGATTCTGATGCTGACGTCCCGGTCGGATGAGGACGACACGCTAATGGGCTTCGAATTGGGTGCTGACGATTATGTCGTCAAGCCGTGCAGCCCTCCTATCTTGCTGGCGCGTACGAAGCGGCTGCTTGAAAATCGGCAATTCCGTGAGACAGGAGACGCGCTAACCGGAGGTGGAATTACGATTCATCTTCCATCGCGCTCCGTTACGATAGACGGTCAGCCTTGCAGCCTGACGCATACGGAATTCGAGATTTTGGCCTATCTGTTGAAGAACAAAGGCATCATCATGAATAGGGAACAACTCATCATGAAAATATGGGGTTACGATTTCGATGGAGACGATCGCACGCTTAGCAGCCATATCCGTAATCTGCGTTTCAAGCTAGGTGAATATGCGAGTCGGATCGTCACCGTCGTTCGTTCGGGCTACAAGTTCGAGGAACGACCGTGAGGAATCGTATCGTCTTCAAGCTGTTTTTAGTGACAGCAGGGCTAAGCATTGTTGTCATTGCGGGGATATTTGTTGGACAAACGGTGTTTTTCAAGAAGTTTTATGAATATCAGAAGGTAAAGGATGTCCGGTCTGCCTTTGTATCTGCTCCATCGGAAGCTTTGACCAATGCCAGCGATGCACGAGATGCGTATCGAATCGAGCAGCAATTTTATCAAAAATACAACGCTTGGATTACCGCGATGGACGCTGTCGGCAACCTGCAAGATACGGACGACTTCGAGATTGAAGTGCACCTCGAGAAGGTTGACAACGCTTCAGCCTTATCCGGACAGTCGATCTCTGTTCCATTATACACAGTCATGAATGTCGAGGACCTAAGTACGGATAACCCGCTGAGATACGATTCGTTTATCAAGACGGGATCGCGTATTGCCATCGAAGGTGTCCTGATCAAGGGAAATCTGTATCCGCAGCGAATCGGAAGGAACGCCGCTAACTTGCGAGAGGAAAACCACCTGGAAAATGGGCCGCTTACTAACAAAGAATACGAGGTCGTCCCGAGGTTCGACAATCCAATTGAATACCACGAGCATTACCCGAGCGTTCTGGCTTACGGTACTGTGACGCAGCTTCGGATGCCTGCAGGGGCGGAAGAATCGAGGTATTCGAATCATTTGTTTTTGGAACGAGTGAAAGCGTTCCAGGCGGATCTGCTTTATGGAGATTATGACGGGCAAGCTGAAACGGTCCGCGATTACGAAGAAAACGGGGTCCCTTATAAGATCTTCGTCAAGCCGATCACGAACGCTAAGGGAGATGCCATGTACCTCTTCGCCATGACATCGCTTCAGCCGGTGAACGAAGCTGTGGGGGTAATGCGACATTATTACGGCTACATCATCGGGGGCACTCTGTTGCTGGTCCTGCTGGTCTCCTTTTACTTTTCCCGTCGAATCGCACGGCCGCTGCTCCAGATGAACAGGGTAACGCAGAAGATGGCGGATCTTGATTTTTCAGCACGAATTCCGGTATCGACCGAAGACGAGATCGGCAGTTTGTCCCGCAACATTAACGAGCTTTCAGGAATGCTGCATAACCACATCGTCCGACTTGAGCAAGATATTGAGAAGGAGAAGCGACTCGAGCATACACGAAAAGAGTTTATCGCTGGCGTATCTCACGAATTGAAAACCCCGCTTAGCGTTATCGAGAGCTGCCTTTACATTTTGAGAGACAAGCCAGACAGCCAGAAACGGAACTATTACTTCACATCAATGGAAGACGAAGTCAAAAAGATGAATTTACTGATTTCGGATATGCTGGAGCTTGCCAAATTTGAATCCGGCACCTATCAAATGGAAGTGACTGCGTTCCGTCTTGATATTCTTCTCGAGCGAGTCTGTGAGAAGCTCGATATGGAATTTGCCGGGAAGCGGTTGCAACTGTACCGCCGCTTCGTTCCGATCGAAGTCGTGGCCAACCAGCTGCGCATCGAACAGGTCGTCGTAAACTTTCTAACGAATGCGATTCGCTACACGCCGGAAGGCGAGAACGTCTTCGTGACGATCGTCGAGGAGCAATCCATCGTCAGAGTAGACATCGAGAACAAAGGCACCCATATCCCAATTGATCAGTTGGATAAAATATGGGAGCGCTTTTACCGCGTCGAGGGTTCCCGCCATCGGTTGACCGGCGGCACCGGGTTGGGCCTTGCAATATCCAAACAAATTTTGGAGCTGCATCGCGCGTCTTTCGGAGCGGAGAATACCGAGGATGGCGTCCTGTTCCATTTTATATTGAGCAAAAAAGCGTAGAACGATTCGTTCTGCGCTTTTTTATTCGATCTGCAACTCCTCTGCGCCCGATCTTTATATCCGACTAGTAATCTTACCTGGACCAAATCGAAAGGGAAAAGGGGAATTACGATGTTGAAAAAAATGCAGGGAATGTTGTTGATTGGGGCTGTCGCTTTGTCAGTCGCAGCGTGCGGAAATCAGAGTGAAGTAGGTCAATCCTCGGCTACCTCAACTCAAGCACAGGAGAGCACCGGGGCTAACGCGGCCACTTCGAAATCGTCTCCGTATAAAACGCTATATCGGACAAGCGTCTTTCTTGGGGATTCGATTACGGAAGGATTATCTTATCACGATGTGCTGAATAAGGAAAATGTGCTCGCTGGAGCAGGGAATACAGCAGAATTCGCTTTAAAGGACAACGTTAACGATCTGATCAGCCGAGCACCTGAGCATGTGTTCATCCAACTGGGGTCGGACGATATTCTGTGGCCGACGGACGATCCGCAGCAATACTCCATCGCGCACTACACCCAATTGATTGACGAAATCAAGGCGAAGCTGCCGAAGGCGAAAATTACGCTGCTATCAGTCACTCCTGTGACGCTCGAAGCTTATAAGGCGGAGCCTCGATACGGCAATCTCGGCACTTACAACGAGGCGCTTAAGTCACTCGCCGCCAAGGAGCACGTCGAATACGTGGATCTGACATCGCTCGTGAACGAGCATTACGATTTGTACGACACGGACGGTATTCATTTCCAAAAGGCGTTTTATCTGATATTGCTGGATTTCCTTAAGGACCAGTTGGACTAAACCATGGCGTATAATACTGCGTGGGAGGAGACTGGCATTGGTCTTTAGCAGCCTGCTCTTTCTGTTTCAATTTTTGCCTGCCGCATTGCTTCTGTACTATGTGTCACCGAAGAAGCTTCGGAACGTCGTTCTATTCGCCGTTAGCCTCTTCTTTTACGCCTGGGGTGAACCGTCGTACATTCTTGTCATGATTTTCTCAACGGTCTTCGATTACGCAAATGGGCTGCTAATCAACAGGTTCAGGCAGCGAAAGGCGGTCGCCCGGGCGATCTTCATCGGGGCGATCTCGGGCAATTTGAGCATTCTGTGCTTTTTTAAATATGCCGGCTTTGCCGTGGACAGTATAAACAGCTTGCTCGGCTTGCACTTGCACGCTGCCGATCTTCCGCTGCCGGTTGGCATTTCCTTCTACACCTTCCACTCGCTATCGTACGTGGTCGATGTCTACCTTGGCAAAATTGAGGCGCAGCGAAACTTCGTTGCCTTCGGCACCTATGTGGCCATGTTTCCGCAGCTAGTTGCAGGCCCAATCGTCAAATACAAAGATGTCGCCCGGCAGCTCGCTTCCCGAAAGGTGACGCTGGAGCGATTCGGCGAAGGCGCGGAATGGTTCATAAGAGGACTGGCCAAGAAGGTGCTGCTCGCCAACAATATCGGCATGCTGTGGACCAGTGTAAAGGTGGCGCAAGTGGGGGAAATGACTGTGCTGTCCGCTTGGCTCGGCATTGTGGCGTTCACGTTCCAAATTTATTTCGATTTTAGCGGTTATTCGGATATGGCGCGGGGACTCGGCAAAATGTTCGGGTTCGAGTTGCCGGAAAACTTCCGATACCCGTACACTTCCCGAAGCGTGACGGAGTTTTGGCGTAGATGGCACATTTCTCTCGGTTCCTGGTTCCGGGAATATGTCTACATTCCGCTCGGCGGCAATCGGAAGGGAATCGGTAAGCAACTTCGGAACCTGCTCGTCGTCTGGTTCCTCACAGGGCTGTGGCATGGAGCAAGTTGGAACTTTATTGTCTGGGGTCTGTATTTCGGGCTCTTCGTTACACTTGAGAAGCTGTTTCTGCTGAAATGGCTGGAGCGTTGGCCGCGACCGGCAGAGCATCTATATACGCTTCTCATCATTATGGTTGGATGGGTGCTGTTCGAATTCGATCATCTGGCTTCGGCTTGGACGTTTATTAAAGTGTTGTTCGGCTTGGACGCACACGGCTGGGCGGATCGTCAGGCGTTCTATGACCTGACATCGAACGGCGTCCTGCTCGTGCTATCGACACTCTTTGCGACGCCGCTTCCGCGTCAGATCGCTTTGTTGCTGAAGGGACGATGGCAAGCGGCCGGCGCGATTGCCTTCCCGGTCTTCTATATCGTCGCCCTGGCGTTGTCGTCAGCTTACCTGGTCGATGAGACGTATAATCCATTTTTGTATTTTCGATTTTGAAGGGAGATGATTCGTCGTGACCAATTACGATCGCGAGCGCAGATCCCTATCGGGCCTAATCCTGTTGCTTTTCGTCGGAGTATTAGCTATGGCGAACCTGCTGATGCCCGACAAACCGTTCTCCGAATCCGAGAACAGGGTTCTGGAGCAGTTCCCAAACTTCTCGCTGAATTCGCTATTGTCGAAAACGTTCGCTTCCGACTACGAGAGCTATATGTCCGACCAGTTCGTCTTCCGGGATGCTTGGGTAGGGGTGAAGACCGACACGGATCGGACTTTTGGCAAGAAGGAAAGTCATGGCGTTTACTTGAGCAAGAACGGGTATCTGATCGAGGACTATACTTCGCCGACTGCTGCGGAGCTGAAGGACAGAGTCCAGGCGATCAAAGCATTCGACGAAGCTACGCCCGAGCTTCGCAAGTATGTGCTCCTGGCACCGACCGCCGCCGCGTTACTTGCGGACAAGCTACCAGCATACGCTCCGGTCGGTGACGAGCGGGCCGACCTGGACCGCATTAGCGAATCCTTGCCGGAAGATATTCATTTCGTCGATGTTTATCCTGTACTTGATAAAGATCGGGGACAGTCCATTTTCTACAAAACCGACCATCATTGGACGACGAAAGGGGCATATGACGCGTATCTGGAGCTATGCCGGCAGATGGGACTATTCCCGCAAGCTGAGGATACGTTTGACATCCGCGAGGTAACCGACCAGTTTTACGGTTCGCTTTATTCTAAAAGCGGCTTTCGCCATATCGAACCGGATCAGATCGACCTTTATGTGCCTATGGAAGAAGGCAAGATTGCGGTTGAGTACGTGGACGAAGGCCACACGACGAATTCATTGTACGCGCCGGAGAACTTGAGCAAGAAGGACAAATACGCGGTATTTCTGAACGGCAATCATGCCCTGATTCGGATCACGACCGACGGTCCAGCGGACAAGAGGCTGCTCGTGGTCAAGGATTCGTACGCAAATAGCCTGATTCCCTTTCTGACGAAGCACTTTGGCGAGATCGATGTCGTCGATCTCCGGTACTACGACGAATCGCTCGCGAAGCTTGTCCAAGAGCGCCGAATCGGAGACATGCTCATCCTGTACAACATGAATACTTTTTTCGAAGATCCATCCATTCTTAACTTAACGAGGTGAATGCCATGAAACGGCGAGGGATCTTTCTACTGCTATCACTGTGGGCAACACTGGGCATATTGACCGGTTGTAACGACCGCAGCGAGCCTTCCGCTTCGCTGACTGCCACCGAAGTAGGAAGGCAAATTCAGCAAAAAGTGAACTTGAGCACGACGATGGAGCAAGGAGATATAGAGAAGTTCAACAAGTTATACCATATTGAGAAAGGGGATGTAGCGGATTTTGTGCTGTTCACAGCTTTGTCTAATGTCAAGGCGGATGAGCTGGTTGTCATTAAAACCAAGGATGGCGATACCAAAGGCATTATGGACAAAATACAGCAAAGGATACAGGCACAAATAGTCAAATTTCAGGATTATCGCCCTGAAGAGTATTATCTGGTCGAGAAGCATGTCTTGAAGCAGGAAGGACCTTTCATTCTCTTCGCGGTTTCGCAAGATGCGAACCGAATCGAACGCGCATTTAACGAGGCTTTGAAATAGCAATATTGTGCGCTTTAGAAGAACAATTAAAAATTTCGCCGATAGATCCGTTAAGCTGAACCGTATCATAAGTGACGGCAACAGTTTTTAGTAGCTAAAGAATAGGCCATCCCGTCGAAGGATGGCCTTAAAACTTGCATTTAAAGATAGCACGGAGGGTTAAGAGCACATAAATAAGTAGAACGCGCGATCTAATTTGATGGCGCGTTCTACGTTTAAAAGTACACTATGAAACTAAATTTCGCATTATTTGTTATTCTGAGAAAATACCACAAATGATTTCGCCTTGAGTATAATGCAGTCATGCATACAATACTCAAGGAGATTTTATTTCCAAGTCAACTAATTTAGCATCAGTGATCCTTCACTGCATCCCGTATTGTTTGCAGTACTTAATATTACTTTTCAATTTCAATAATCCCATTCTTGTGTTCAAATTCAGCGATGTGCTGCTCGATAAGATACTCAATTTGCATGGCAATGGAGCGTTTGTTTTTATCCGCAATCATTTTGATTTTCTCAAAATTTTCTTCTTCTAACCGTAAGGTAAAGACCCGTTTATTTGTGGCCATAATAATCAATACCCCTTCAAAGTGATGTCAATATTATACCAATATGAAAAGGGTGGATATACGTTCACATTGACACCTAAGTTATTTCACCTTACAATATTTATAATTAAGAATTCACTTTGATGTCACTTTTTTTGAGGGGAAGTGTTGAATTTGATAAAGAGTCTTAGAACTTATTTGTATGATTTTATCGCTATGAGAACAGACGAAATTGGGAATAACGTTCTGAAGCAAGATGAGGGATATCAGGAATTATCTAAAGAACTTCAATCCTTATTAAAAGAGATTTTTAAGTGTGTTCCAATAGACCGACACCCAACCATTTTTTCTTATGAAGAGAAAGAACAAGCTCAATTGGCACTAGCCATTGAAATTATGTACAGGCAAGGATTAATAGATGGAGTATTCTTAAATCGAAGACTGTCAGTAGTGATGGAAAATGAGGATGAATTCTAAACGTACAATAGAAAGGCTTGGTATCTATAAAAACCAAGCCGCGGTAGGTCTTATCGCATTTTTCGCCGATAGACCAGTTAAGCTGAACCTTACCATAAGTAGGACGAACCTTTTTGGTGTGAAGCCTTGAAGGGATTGGAAAATAGCCTGAAATGGTGAAGTCCATCGAGTCGACTATTCCAAAGGCTGACTAGCTAACATATGATAAATCCCCTTAGAAGCCAATAACTGCTCATGAGTGCCCGACTCCGCGATAACCCCTTGATCCAGCACAAGGATTCGGTCGGCATGTCGGATCGTACTCAGTCGGTGAGCGATAATGAGGGTTGTTCGGTCCTTCAATATCGTGCTCATATTCCGCTGAATCGTTTTCTCGGATTCGTTGTCCAGCGCGCTCGTCGCTTCGTCGAAAATCAAAATGCGCGGGTTGCTAATCAGAGCGCGCGCGATGGCGATACGCTGGCGCTGCCCGCCGGACATGCTTGCGCCGCGCTCCCCGACTTGCGTATCGTAACCGTTCGGCAGAGTCATAATGAATTCGTGAGCTCCCGCAAGCATGGAAGCGGACATTACCTCATCCATCGAAGCATCGGGAATTTGATAAGCGATATTCTCGCGAATGGTTCCACTGAACAGTCCTGCTTCTTGCTGAACGACTCCTATCTGTTTGCGGAGCGAGGCGGCATGTACGCGTTTCAGGTCGAAACCATCGACGCGAACCGATCCGCTGCTAGGGGCATATAGCTTAAGCAGCAGGTTCGCCAGTGTCGATTTCCCTGAACCGCTTCGACCGACGACCGCAATCGTCTGGCCCGGAGCAACGTCAAAGGAAATGTTCTGCAACACGTTTTTGCCTTCGGAATCATAACGAAACGAGACGCGTTCGAATTCGATCGTTCCTTGTAACTTCGGCAGAGTCGTCAAACGAGTCGGATCGACTTCCTCCACTTCTGATTCGAACACATCGTCAAGCCGTTCCAAGGCTATCCGCACGCCTTGAAACTCGTCCCACATGCCGATTAAGCCAAGCGCCGAGTTTGTAACAAGCGCATACACCGCGCTAAATGCCATCAGTTCCCCTACGGTAAGCTTATGTCCGATGATTAATTCCGCTCCCGCATACAGCACGGTTACGCTGCTTAACGTTTGCAGCACCGTAGCAACCGAGCCGGAATAGAGGCCAAGCTTCCATCCCTTCATTTGCACGAAAGTCGAATGACGGAAATTGCCCTCTACTTTTTTTCTTACCTCGTCTTCGGCGGCGAGAGCTTTCACGGTACGCATGGAGCTGATTGTTTCCACAAGCGCGTTCTGCAACTCTACATTGGCTTGGAACTGCTTTCTGCTGTTGCGTTTCATAAGCGGCGTAACAATCAGCGTAAGCGCGATGAAGCATGGAATGAAGGTCAGCGCAATCCATGCTAACGTAACGCTATAAGTGAACATAATGACCATGTACACGACAATCGTAATGACGTTCAACACCGCGCTCATGCTATTCGATACGAGAAAGTGACGGATGACTTGATTTTCTCCGGCGCGCGTCAAAATATCTCCTACTCTCCGCGTGGCGAAGTAGCGCATCGGCAAGCGAAACACATGTTGATAAAAGCTCATGATCATTTCAATATCTATTTTAACGAACGTATGGGCAATGACCCATTCCCTGATCGATTGAACGAGCATTGTAAGCAAGGAAACGCCTAGCATAACGATCAGCATGTCGTTCAGGTCATTATAATTTCCCCCGATAAGCACCTGGTCGATTACCCGTTGCGTGAAGAGCGGAAGCGACAAGTTGATAACCTGCAACAACAAGGTCATCCAGACAAGATGGATCAACGCCTGCTTGTGGCGGGCGAAGAACGTCCAATAGCGGCCGAACGAAGGCTTCGATTCCTCTTGGGCGAAGAACGCATCCGTCGGCTGCATGAATACCGCGTAAAACGTCCATCCCTTCAGAAAATCTTCGTGCGAATAAGTGAGCAGACCGATGCTCGGGTCGGCCACGGTCACGGAGCTGTCGTCGACTTTAACGACCACGACGTAATGGTTGCCCTTCCAGTGAGCAATCGCCGGCAGCGGCTGCTCCGCCAATCCTTTCAAGCTTGTTCGCACGGCCTTCGCTTGGAAACCGATTGCCTCCGCGGTTTTGTGGAGGTTGAACAGTGTACTTCCTTCCAAGCCGACTTGCGAAAGCTCCCGTAGCCTGTGAATGCTCAACCGCTTGCCATAGTGCCTGGAAATCATTGATAAGCAGGTGGGTCCACAGTCCAGCTCGCTTTGTTGAATAAGCACCGGGAACCGATTCCATAAGCGCCAAACCTTTTGTCCGCCGAATCGCGTTCGGCTGTCCTGCTCGTTTTTTTCTGCATGGCCTTCATCGGTGGATGAAGCGCTAGCCTCGCGAATCACGTTCTCTTCCTTATTCCTGGGATCACCCGTAGGGCGTAAATAAGCGGAAGCGATACCGATTATCGTTTCTCTGACTTTCGGAAAGCGTAAAATCAACTTATCGAAATCATCCTTGGTCAAACGGAATACGGTAAGCGCTTCGTCGGCGACGACACTGGCCTTGCGAGGATCACCGGTTAACAGCGCCAGTTCCCCGAAGAACTCTCCCGCCTTCATCGTGTTCAGCTTTCGGTTTCCTTCGCTTACCTTCCACACGGAAGCCGTGCCGGTACGAAGAATATAGAAAGCGTCGCCAACCTCCCCCTCGCTGACGATCGCTTGGCCGGACGAGTATTCCTTCATGACCATAATATCTAAAAGCGAGCGCAGTTCTTGATGATTGAGCGGAGCTAATAGCGCTGTCCGTTTCAAAAAAGTACGCATCGCATCGTCGGCTAATTGCTCGAGCAAATATACCCGCAATTCCGGGTGCGTGTCGATGACTTGCATGAAAGTTATTTTGGACAGCCGCAGTAATTCCAATTTCGTCGATGCCCTTAGCGTATGTTCTTGGACATCCTCTTTCAGCAGCGCTTCCTGACCGAAATGCTCGCCGGTTTCCATGATTCCGAAATTAAGATCCTTGCCGCCTTGATCCTTGCCAATTATCCGAACTTTGCCCGATAGGATAAGGTTGAACGAATCCCCCTGTTCCCCGGCCTGAATAATCGTATCTCCCATTTGGTAAGAAACCTGGTGAAAAGCCGCGAATACTTCTTCTTTTTCCTGTGGTGACAGCACATGAAAAATAGGGATAGAATCCATAGCGATCAGATGTAAATTGAGTATGCCCGCGCTCACCCGATCCGTCATCTTAACGGCTCACCTGCCAAACCGCGCCAGAGCCTAATATCGATGCTCGCTTCTTGTACTGCTGCGTTCAGCCATTCTTCGAATATCGCATCGGCAAGCTTTATCCGAACTTCTTCGTTTAAGACAGCCGGAGCTACTTCCCACACGTGCAACAGCCGGTAGAAAGAACCTACAGGAAAGGGGCCACCTGTCTGGCCGGCTTCCGCTCCGAAAACAAAAGCCTCTTCTTCCCCGCTCAATTCATGTCGGCCGGCCCAACCAACGTACCCGCCGTCGTATCTGCTGTTGCTCTGCAAACAATAAGTTTGCGCAAGCTTGTAGAATGATTCGCCCTCTTCCATCTGAAAAAGCAGCTCTTGTGCCTGTTCCTTGCTTCCGGTCACTAATTGGGAAACACACGCTCTATCGAAGGAAAGTTTGTTGGTTAGAAAATAAGCGTCAATACGATCTTCCGAGATGAAACGCTTCACCTTCTCCGTCAGAAGACGAGCTTTGGCCGTCTCGAATAAATCCGCCGTCACTAACCCGCGCGCACTAAGCCATGCCGAGGTTTCAGCTACGCTGTATAACCCCAATTGCTGCCGCATTTCATTGGCTGCGGCTTTCCATTCCTGTTCATTGATCGTTATATGGTTCCGTGCGGCATATTCCAGCGTGACGGTTCTTCGAATGCTTTTCTCGACGGCGGTAAACTCACTCTCCATAGAGGCTAGCTTTAACATGTCACGGAGACTCCATTCCGTTCCATTTACACTAAGCGCCCAATGTTCTAGAGCATCCATATCTTCATTCCCTTCTTTACGATGAAAAAGGAAAACCTAACAACGATTAGGTTTTCCTTTTTAACAAACAGCTTAGTTGTAATTATCTACTTGCAATGTTATCGGGATTGACTGAATAAACAAATCACGGCTTCTTTGGACCACCTGCAGGTGGTGTTGATGTGTTAAATGCAGGTGGCGGGGTGAATTGTATGCCTGGATTATTCGGGACGACTACGGGTGGTTGTTGAGTACTACCGATATAGCCGAACTGACCCGCTTGAAAGTTAGTTTGACCGCCTTGATTCGTTACTATAATTGTGCCTTGAGGGACATCTACGTAGAGACCGGTGGGTTGTTGAGTTGCGCTAGGCGTTCCACCCCCAGTCGTTTCTTTCATTTCCAGCTCGGTCAACGGCTTCTCTAACTCTTCAAGCTGAAAGTCTTTGGCTTCCTTGTCATTGGACATCGGGCATTCCTCCATTGAATAGGTTCTTTTGAGACCCAATAGCGATTATGTTGTAGAAATGATGTGCAGCATTTAATAATTATAACTATACCATGAAATCAGACTCATAAAGAGGAAAATGGAAATAAATCGGTGAGGCATCAGCTTTAATGACAATTCGGCGAATTCCAGTTGAGCAATCGAAAATATAACGGCTGCAGCTCCGCTGATTTTCTGTCACATGACATTATGACACTGGCGGAATTGACATCAAGATCCGTAGAATACATCTACTACTTGGAAAGGATGTGGGCTCTTTGATGGCCAGAACCGTCGTCAGCTTTGTTCAAAACGGCTATTTCCTGCTGCTTACTTTCGTCACTGGATTGTTTTACTTCAGCTTTTACCTGATCGCTCTTACATTGGGCTTGAGCCTTTCGTTCACCGTCGCGGGCGTTCCTCTCCTGACTCACGTTTTGCGGACGACGACCGCCTTCTTGCAATTTGAACGAGTACAGACCAAGATCTATACGGACGTTACCACCGAGCCTTGCGTAAAATCCGTCAACCCTGATGTGTCCAACTGGCTTCAAGCGAAAAAGGAACTGCTTAACCTAAGCAACTGGATCGCAATTGGCTGGCTGCTGTTGAAATTTCCGATAGGGATTTTAAGTCTGATTAGTGCGGCCTTGCTCTACGCGGCGCCGCTTGTATTGATTGTGGTCCCGTTCCTTTATCGGTTTATCAACCTTTCCATTATGGGTGCGTCGATAGATACGGTTGCCAAAGCCGTGATGGTGTCGGCCGCTGGGGTCGTATTGATGATGGTGAGCTACAGGCTTACGGGCCGCTTGGCGCGATTGATAGGCGGCTACACGCGTCTGATGATCAAGCACGTGAACCGGTAGACTCATGCCCGGCTTGGCCTCGTAGGTCGTTGGATGGAAGTTTACTCTAAAGCAGTTTACTCTATACTAGTTATGTAATGTCATACTGAAGGTCTTAGGGGTTGATGGTTTTGTTCGATATGGTCAAGCGATGGTACTGGTACGACTGGCTCATGTTCATAATCCGCCTGATATGCAGCATTTCTCTCGTGTTTACGAGCATAAAGCTGCAAGAATATTTCACGCTGCCGATTGTGATCCTTGTGCTGTGGCAGCTGATTGCTTTTTCTGTTCCATGGCTTTGCTTGCAGCTCGATTATAAATACTACCTGTTTGCCGAAATCGTGATCTCGGGTGGGTTGTGCTTGTATCTGGCTTCATTTTTTCCCCAAGCTTATTTCTCATTCCTGCTATATGCCTTTTTAATTGCTGCCCATAGCGCGCAAAGGTCCTATCTCTGGTCAGGGCCTGTATCCATATTGCTCCTGCCCGGCATAATCAAGCTGCTTGCAGAGCAGAGTGAATACTGGGTCATGGCCGTTCACATCGGGATGGCGTATGTCTTCGGATTTTCCTTCCATTTACTCGTGCTCAATCATCGTCAAGGCGAAATTATACGTGAGCAAAATGCGGTGCTGGAGCAGTACCTCTCCCAAATCGAGCGCATCACGCTTGCCGAAGAGCGGAGCCGACTGTCCAAAGAGCTTCATGATACCGTCGGTCTTGCCTACACTTCGCTCATTATGGGATTGGAAACGCTGCGTCCTGAGTTGGCAACGGATACAGGAACGGAAAGGCTCGACTCCCTATTGAACTTGGCCCGCCAAAATATGGAGGAGGTCAGAAGCTACGTGCATCAAATCGAATCGCCGCATGAGGCGCTCCCGCTTCTTCAGTCTTTGAGAAAGCTGGCGGAGGAGTTTCAGGAGCATGCCAAGGTGACGGTTCGTTTCCATGCCTACGGGGAGGAATACCCTGTAACGAAGCAAGCGAAGACAGCACTTTATCGGTGCCTGCAAGAGTCGTTGACGAATGCCGTGCGTCATGGAAACTCGACAGAGATTAAGGTTTCCGTGCAATTCGAGCCCCAGCAGACGAGACTGGAAATTCAAGATAACGGTCGCGGATGGAGCATGGGAGGGAGGGCTTCGGCTTGAGTGCCATGAAGGAGCGGGCGATGAATTTGCAAGGCCATGTGGCCGTCTATTCGGAGCCGGGAGAAGGAACTCTCGTTACCTGTACGCTGCCCAGACAAACAGAGCTTAAGGATGAAGTCATCCGTCTGTTGGTCGTCGATGACCAGCCCTTTATCCGTGAAAGCCTGCGGACTCTGCTGGAGGAGCAGCAGGATTTGCAGGTTGTCGGGACGGCAGAGGATGGCGAGCAAGCGATCGAGCTGTGCAGGCAGGTTCAGCCGCAGCTGGTACTTATGGATTTGGAAATGCCGAATGTGGATGGAATCTCCGCATCCCGTACGATAAAAGAAACGTGGCCCCACATCCGCATTCTGATTCTCACCACGTTCGAGGATACCAAACAGGCTCTGGAGGCGATGCGAAGCGGGGTGGATGGATACTTATTGAAGTCTATGCAGCCGTTAGAGCTGGCTGAAACGATACGCACCGTCTACCGCGGGGGCACGCTGATCGATCAGGGCATGTCGCACAAATTGTTTGCCCAGTTGGAAGCGGACAATAGCGGGGATGATCCTTCGCCAATCAAAGTGGCATCGGCCTATGAGTTAACACCGCGGGAGCTTGAAATTTTACAGTTTGTGTCGAAAGGGCTGCGATATAAAAGCATTGCTTCCAAATTGTATTTATCCGATGGTACGGTTCGAAACTATGCGTCATCGGCTTATATGAAGCTGGGGGTCCGCAACCGGGAGGAAGCGGTGCAAAAAGCCAGGGAGGCCGGGCTTCTGGAATAATACTCAAGTTATTTATCATGGTGGCGGATGCCGACCTACGAAGTGATTCAGCTTCGTATGATCGAGCACCCGCCATTTAGATTTTTAAAGATTACCGATTGGCAATGTGTAGTAATCAAATGCCAGATCCAATAAGGCACTCGCTTCCTGCCGCTTCAGCAGTTGCTTGGAACGGAAGTTGATGGAGCCGTCCGAATTGATCTTAGTATCCGGGTCCATGATGCCTTGGGATACAAGGGTTGTAATGGCTTCAACTGCCCAGGCATCCGTTTCGCCACGCAATGTAAGCTTGGCTCCAGGCTGAGCTTGCCTTAGGTTTTGGATCATAACTGCCGCCATTTGTCTGGTGACAGGAGAATCAGGCTGATAATTAGGTAATCCAGACAACATCTGCTTCTTGTTGGGTTCAATCGTATAAGGCATGGATTCCCAGCCATGGGCGTGCAGCAGCAACTCCGAGAACTCACCCTGAGTTAACGTTCCTTCCGGATCGAAGAGGGTGGCCGACTTTCCGTCCATGATCTTTAAAGCATGGAGATTGTGAATATAAGACGTATACTTGCTGTCCGCCGGTACATCAGTGAATGGCGCATCCATATTTACTTTTTGTGCATAACCCACGTAGTGCGGAAGCGTCATGTAATAGAAATAGGTGATTTGGCCTGCCCCATTTTTTTGAAAGGCTACTTTATTGCCGGATTCATCCTCAAAGAGTAAAGGGTGGATCATTTTCAACGTACTCTTGCCCAGATCTCCTGTCTCCATAACCAATTTTCCGTCTGAATAGGAAACGCGGGTCCTCATGGATCCAAGACGCGTGTTTTGGTACAATCCTGTGTAGTCCTTGGCCTGCTGCTCACTGATTGGCGAGTAGGATGGCTGTGGAGCCTCATTTTTTCTCGGATAATAATGATTCATAAATGCCTCATACACGTCGAGACTCATCATGGAGTCGTTATTGTAGGACATGTAGAATGCTGTATTTTTCTCCGGCAGAAGAACAATCAAAGAAGAATGACCGGTCACATTTCCCCCTTTGAGAACCACATGTTGACCATTCATCTTCTCTTTGAAGTAGCCTTCGAATCCGATGGTTGTGACAGGGAACTCTTTGTCAGGGAACACCTGATAGGTGTGCATTTGCTCGATGCTCTTGGGACTTAAAATTTCTTTGCCATCATACGTTCCATTGTTCAGATGCATCATAAGGTACTTCACCATGTCATCTGCGGTTGATACCATGCCGCCGCTAGGCCTATCGGTTGGTTTGAATCCCTCCAGGGGAATCAGCTCGCCTTTAGGCCCATAATGGGCAGCCATTCTGCTGAGCAATTCGGGTTTAAACCGCACATTCGTCGAGTTCATGCCTAACGGCTTGAAAATATTTTCCTCCATATACTGGGCGAATGACATGCCCGATACTTCCCCTACCGCGTACCCCGCCAGTGTGAATCCAAAATTATCGTAGGTGTACGCTTCCCCCGGAGGCCTGACAACAGTCGGCATATTCGATTCGAGAGATTCTTTCATCGGGAAGAATTGATTCACATAGTCCGGTTCCGATCCCGAGAGGATATCCGGTTTGTCAAAGCCGCTGGTATACGTAAGCAGATCGTACATCGTCAGTTTTTTTCCTGTTGTATTCGGTACCTTCATCCCTCCCAGGTATTCCTGGATATCGTGATGCAAATCAATCTTTCCCTTATCAACCAGCTGCATAGCTGCCAATGCCGTGAACTGCTTCGTCACAGAACCAATTTGGAATACGGTGCTGCTGTCTACCGGAATTTTATTTTCCCTGTCGGCATAACCGTAACCCTTGCTTAGCAGCACTTTTCCATTCGATACGACCGCAAAATTAGAACCAACCGTATTATACTTCTTCATCGTGTCCGCAAAAATGCCATCTGCAAAGGCCTCCAGTTCCTTGGCATCCCGCGGCCCCTCCAGGCCGGGCTTCACTGATGTAACTGGCGCGGAAGCCTGCGGGGTATTGGGTGCGTTCCCTGGTCCCGTACATGCGGTAATGACCGTAGCAGTTAATAGCAGTGCAGTTAATAGCTGAACCTTTCGATTTGTGCGAATCCATTTCTTCATAAATATTGTCTCCTTGACCATTAGATTTGCCTCTTAACAAGGCTGAGCCCAGTATGGCAAAGGAGTTGTCACACCAACAAGCTGCATTTCGTCATCCATGACATCCAGCCACTTTGAAGGCGTCATGTGACAATTCGACACTGGGTTTTTTGACAAGGGAGGCATTAAGATACTGAAAGGGCGAGCACATGACAGTCTTCCTTGCCCAAAATCATTAGAACTGGAGTGTGAACATTATCGCTTTCTTACAAGATATCGTTATCCAATACGGTTATATTGCCATCTTCCTATGTCTTACGCTTGGCATTATTGGTTTGCCTGTGCCTGATGAGATTCTCATGATGATTGTTGGCTATTTTTGTTCAATTGGGCTGCTTTACTTCCCGGCATCCCTTGTGATCAGCGTCCTCGGGGCTATGAGTGGCATGCTGTGCAGCTACGCCCTTGGGCGGAAGTTCGGCAAGCCGCTGCTGTCGAAGTATGGAAAATGGGTCAAGCTCACGACCAAAAGGATAGAGAAAACAGAGAACTGGTTCGAGCGTTACGGCCCCTGGGCGATATGCGTCGGCTACTATATTCCAGGACTCCGCCATCTGACTTGTTATCTGGCAGGGATGAGCGCCATGAACCCACGGAAATATATACTCTACTCGGGCTTGGGAGCCCTGGTCTGGTGTGCGATTTTTATTTCAATTGGGTATTTTCTAGGGGGACATATTAATTTTTCGGATTATCATGGTTCTATTTGGGGGTTGTTTTCCTCTTGAGAATAGAGGGCTCACGGCGCTAATTTCAAACAATTGCTCCGGGATCGCAAGAAGAATATGGGTGGTAGTCTGTGTAGTCAAACTCTATTTGAATATTCGTCGTTAGAGGGATGGGATACAAAGGGATTGAAGTTGGTTGTAAACAGTGTTACTCTAACAACGGTAAACTCAAAGTCAATGTTTTGCAATACATCTAATAATAGTCACTACTTTAGTTATAAAGAAAGGTAATACTATGATAAAAGTTGAAAACTTATCCTTCTCATTTCCGCAAAAAGAACTATATAAAAACATTTCATTTACGCTTGAAGAGGCACAACATTGCGCTTTTATAGGAACAAGTGGCAGTGGGAAAAGTACACTGATCGATATACTGAAGGATCCAGAAAGATATTTGTTTGAGGGCATGTTAGAAATAGACCCGACTTGCAAAATTGGGCATGTAAGTCAATTCTCACAACTAGATAAAACGAAAGAAACAACAGTTTTTGAATATTTAGGGGAAGAATTTATTAAGATACAAAATGAAATAACAGCTATTTGTACGGAGATGGAAACATCATCGGATATTGATTCGTTATTAGAAAAGTATCAATTAGCTTTAGACGCATTTGATTCAATCGGTGGGGAAGATTTTGAAAGCAAAATTAATAAGAAACTAAATCTAGCAAACCTCATGAAGCTAAAAGATCTTAGGGTATCCGACTTGAGTGGCGGGGAATTCAAGCTTATTCAAGTGATGAAGGAAATGCTGAGTAGTCCAGATTTAATCATTATGGACGAACCAGATGTATTTTTAGACTTTGAAAACCTAAATGCGCTTAAAAATCTTATTAATTCTCACAAAGGAATGCTGCTAGTCGTTACGCACAACCGATATCTCTTGAATCATTGTTTCAACAAAATTATACACCTTGAAAACATGGAGATCCAAGAGTTTGATGGGCGGTATATTGAGTATAATTTCTCATTACTTCAGACAAAAATTGAGTTGCAAGAAATCGCAGTCGCTGAACAAGAAGAAATTGAGAGATACGATAACATTATTGATAATCTTAGAGCTATCGCAACGTATAATTCAGAAGCATCTAGAGGTAGAGCGTTAAAAGCTAGAGTTAGGTTTCAAGAGAGATTGGAAGCGCGTAGAATTAAGGCACCATTTGTTGAAATTAAGCAACCGAATATCAGTTTCGGTATTGAGAATGAAATCGAAGACAGCATTGTTGTCAATGTCACAAATTATCGTGTTACGTTTGATGAGTTGCTTTTAGACAATGTTAATTTTGAGATAAAATCTACGGATAAAGTAGCCATTATTGGTCCAAACGGTACCGGGAAAACGACGTTACTCCGGGATATTTTTAAAAATAATCATGCTTCAATTGAAATAAATGCTGATGTTAAAGTGGCTTATCTATCGCAGAATCAAGGAGAGGTGCTAAAGGATTCTAATACAATACTAGAAGAATTCATCGATGCTGGGTTTAAAACGTATGATGAAGTTAGATCGTATATTTCAAACTATGGCTTTGAAGGAGAAATCGTTAATCAAAAGATAGAATCTTTATCTGGTGGAGAAAAAAATATGCTTCAATTGGCTAAAGTTTCTGCCAGTAAAGCAAACGTATTGCTTCTTGATGAGCCGACAAGCCATTTAGACACCTATACACAAATAGCACTGGAGAAAGCGATTGAAGACTATAAAGGTGCGATTCTCATGATTTCTCATGATTTCTATTCGGTTGTAAATGGTATGGATTATGTTTTAATCATTGACGATAAGACGATTAGAAAAATGAGTATGCGAAAATTTAGACAGATGATTTATGCTAGTCATTTTGATAAAGACTATTTAGAAACTGAGCAAAATAAAAAATCGGTCGAAATGAAAATAGAATTGGCTTTAAAAGATACTAATTTTGAACTTGCAAAAGTATTGGTTGATGAGCTAGAAGGGCTGATTAAGTTGCTTTAAAATATATTGCTAAAGTGAATTAGTCCGATTCAACGATGAAACATGATGCTGGTGGAAAAGTATCAATATAAAAGACACTGATGGATAGAATCTCAGTGTCTTTTTACTGCATTGATTTCTTGATAGCTCTTTCCGTGGTCAGGGGTTCACTTAAGCTTTCTGAGGAGATGGAGATCCTACAGGAATTAGAAGAGAAGTTTAAGTTTGCCCGGCAGAAGTCTAAACTAGCGGGAACCATTAGGGGTTCGTTTTTGTGTTCGTTGAAATATTAAAAATCGTTGGCGAGGGCTGTACAACGGAAACTTTCTACGATAAGACAGAGGAACTATACCAGTGGGTGTTAAAGAACTTTATAG
Source organism: Paenibacillus sp. FW126-R14 (assembly GCF_058789495.1). Lineage (NCBI taxonomy): Bacteria > Bacillati > Bacillota > Bacilli > Caryophanales > Paenibacillaceae > Paenibacillus > Paenibacillus sp. FW126-R14. The sequence continues at coordinate 32,809 of NZ_JBYTBS010000024.1, forward strand.
ATAAAAAAGGGTTGGTACATATTATGGATGATGTACAAAGAATAGATGCTAACTTATGTTAAGGGATTAAAGTACTCATTTGCAGAAATGTGTATTTCTTATGTGGATGGATTGGCAGATAAAAATGATTTTCAAACTCTTATGGATTTATCGATTGAATTTTTGCAAGATAGATGGGACAGTAGATTTGACGATTTATACTCAAATTATTACTATAAAGTAAGAGCAGTTATAGCGTATAAGGTGAACAGTATTACAATCACCGTTTAGGACGACGATTGGTTTATCGAAAAAAAATAGTAGGCTCTGTTTAATTCAGAACCTACTATCTTTATTTTATTACTTTGAGTGATGATTTCTTGGCTAAATCCCTAATCTTTCTCCATTCAACTAAATGCTTCTCCATATTATTTATGAGTGAATCAATACCTCGGAGAAAATCTTCCTTATTCTCAATGTTTATTTGCTCAAATGAAAAAATAGCGTTATTAGCAATTGGTCTATGTGCAGGAATACGTGAGATTAAATCTTGTAATTTTGATTCAATTAAAGTTATTTGGAAAGTTTGCATTTCCTCAGAGGTATTAAAATTATCATTAACTATGGTAGGCTTTTCTATAGTTTTTGTAGGAGCCTTTTTCTCTTCATCGTATATTGACCAAGTCCGAAGCAATTCATCGCTAGTTTTGGTAATTAAGTTTTTCTTTGTTTCTTGTTTAATCTCACTATCTTTAAACAAAGTAGCAATTCTTTTAACATCTTTTGGTGGAATTTGGTCTTTTGCTATGACTAAAGCAAGTGAGTCACGAAACTCAAAGGAGATATCTTTTAGAGGGAGCAGTTGTTCATCCGTAAGTTTATTTGGAGCAGTTTCTTTACCACTTTTAATTAGCTCTCGAACTTGTTCACCAAATATAAGTAAATCAATTTTAGTTCTTATATAGTTTTCGCTTTTTCCAAGTTTATTCGACAAAAATTTGGAAGATACTCGGAATGTGCCGTTCATGAGTTTATTAAATGCTTCTGCTTCTTCAATAGGAGTGAAATTTTCCCTTTGGATATTTTCAGCAAGTTGTTCAAGGTAAATCTCAACTTCATCCACCATTTCAGAAATAATACAAGGGATCTCTTCCTTATCCAGTTGTTTAAAGGCTTTGTATCGCCGATTCCCAAATATTATTTTAAATCTACCATTTTCAAGTTTGCGAACTTTAATAGGATTGAGAAGCCCAATTTCAATAATGCTATTTGCTAGTTCATTTAAGCCTTCGTCATCAAAAGTATATCTTGGCTGATCAATATCTTCATCAATAAGAGATAGAGGTATATTTTCTACAATCATAGTTTGGCCCCTTTATTTTTCACTAACATCATCGAAATCAATAGTAATTTGTTCATTCTCTCGCTTAGACTTCTTAGCTTTATAGATACCTTCTTTATATCTATTAGCAGTCTCAGCTAAGCCATTAGCACGATTTTTGAAAGAAGTATAAACATCCTCAAATTCATAATCATACTCGCATACAAAGTAACCTTTCCCTGTGTTAGCTAGATACTCAAGTTCAGGTTGTTTTCTCAGTTTTTTAATCTGGTAACGTAGTGCATTTTTCTGTTTAATAGTTTTAACAGGATAATCAATTTTAAGCCCTACCCGTTGTAGGGGTAACGGATCATTACCTCTAGCAGATTTAAGAATTTCAAATAGATTAATTTTTTGGTCAGTACTTAACATGGTTACCCTCCTAAATTAAAGTACACCCACCCCGTATGGATGTTCAAAGGTGAGTGTATCGAAGGGGTGTCTATATATATTTTATTATATCTGAAGCCATTGTTTCAATATTATTTATATTCAGAAAACTAATTAAATTTATAATTAACCTCAAGGAGGATATGAATCGAATCCGTGTGTATCTCTTTAAAGATTGCCTCAGCTTTAGTGGTCGTGGTAACCTCTGAAGGGTGCGCATATATCCCTTTACGAAATATCTGACTAAGTATATTTTGAATTAAACTTTAATTTACGAAAGGAACTATTAATTTGACGACAGAAGATATTTTAATGAATTTGCTGCTTGGGGTGGTATCAGGCAGTATCTCGGGTGCTATTACGGGAGTTATAATAACAAAATACTATCGCAAAAAAGACAAGAACGAACAATGGTGGAGACAATTATCCAATGATAAACAAAATATGTCTCAATTCATCACAGAAATATCAAATGAATTGGAGTTTTTATCAAAAAACTTAGATTGGGATACAAAGCATATTATTAGATTGTTAGCAAAAGCCCCTCGCTTTATTAGTTTTGAGCAAATAGAAAAGATCTTCAAAGAACATCGCAACGTGACAAGTGAAGTATATAGTTTATTTGATGAAATTGAGATATACCTTAATACTGGAGTCTTATCTGAATACGATCTAATGCTATTTAGGTCAAGGGTTGTAAAAGCCCGTTTCGATATACTAACTATAAATACGGTGGCTGTTGAATGTAACATTGAAATTTGAATTCATACGACGGCAAAAATAGAAATAAGAACCAGGCTCAAATGATACGAGCCTGGTTCTTATTTTTATTCAAGTGTACTGAATATCTCAGCAAGTATATTTTGCGCATGCGGATGTGGCTCTTACCTCTCAAGTTGGCTTGAAATGGGCATCGCAATATATAACCCTGTATTTTGGAGCGGTGGTTATGGCAAAAAAGCTTTTCGTCTATGGATCAGTCATTTATTTAATACCCTTCCTTTAGTTCGAGTTGGCTTTGCGAATAGTGGACTTTTGGAGCCTCTGAGACTGTTGGTATCAGGGGATTATTGGTTCTTTGTGGCTAGAAACTTGTCCACTATTTTCCATGAATTTGGTATGATTAGTAAAGGATATTGAGTTCAGTCACAAGGCATCTTAGGAGTATCTCCAAAGTCTGTGAATAAGACATTAAACGAAATACTCCAAAACCAAAGGAGATTTAAGAGAAATGTTTATTGAATTCGAAACATCTGAAAATGGATTAATAAAAATTGATATTTCGCCTCTTGATTGCTAAGCCAATGCAGTCAATACTTTCAAAAACTCAAATAGACTTCAACAGTTCAAGTAGACTATCAAAATATTATAGACGTTGCGGTTTTAAAAGAGTATCAAAAGAAAGAAGTAAATCAATTTTGATGGAAGTGCAAGTGCATAAGATAAAAATTTAAAAGTAAATCAAGAAATTAAGTGAGTCGTTTAACACCGTAATTCCCACTGCCTGCCGCCGCTTGGTTCAGTAAGTCATTAAACGATAGTAATGAGAGATTACTAAAACAAAGGGAGCTATTTTCATGGGCATGTTTGAGGATTTTGAGGCAAAGAAGTCTGCAGGAAAAGTACTTTCTTTAGATGATCTTACTAAAGAACATCTAAAAACGATGTTTATAAATGAGCAGAGATCAGATTATATGATTTCTCAACTTTTTGAAGTAAAAGAATCAAAAATTACGTACAGACGTAAGAAATATGGAATTATTGGAAATTCAATACTTGATGATTATTTACTTGCTAAAACTGACCATGCAAAAGAAATCAATAACAAAGTAAAGACTGAACTTTTAGTTGAAGGAAACGTAACAATGATTGCAAAAGCTATTACTCATTTTGCGTTTAGAAATGGTCCGGTTGAAGACATGCATGCACATCCAAATAATCAACTTTCTGAAATAGACATGGAGACTCTAAATAAATTCATGGTGAATAGAATAGCGTACATTTTTAAGTTAATAATTGAAGAACGATGGATCGAACTTGATTTTTTGATAAGGAATACTGATCGGTGGTACGGGCATGGATGGAATGAAGCTATTCCTGATGATGGGGATACAAGGAAAATAATGGAGTTAATGTTAAAGAAATAGTATAACGCTTATGCTCCCACTGAGGTAATTGCCGCTTGGTTTAGTAATGCGGTGGCGGGTGGACATATCCGCGCCGACTAGCTGCATCACGGTGGACTCCTGACAGGGTTCTTGATTTGTCGGGACATCGTGAATACAGTCACTGAAAATTTAATTTGAGGTGATGATATGAGCACGTTAATTCAACGCAGAATAAAGAGTGCAGTTGATCGCTTATTTTACTTCGATAGAGATTTATTCATTTATAACTCAAGCGAGAGGTCAATTACTCATAAATTTGCATTGTATCTAGGATATATGTTTTATCAGTGGGATATTGATGTCGAATATAATCGAGTTGGGGATGATCCTAAAACAATCGACAGAATCAATCAGAGCTTAAAAGAAAATATTATCAACACAGATGATATTTTTTCAGGTCGTATGACAGTCTATCCAGACATAATAGTACATAAGCGCGGTAAACCGAAGAATCATTTGGTAATTGAAGTAAAGAAAATAAATTCAACAAATGATGTTCTGGACCAGTATGATTTAAAAAAATTACAAAAATACATTTTGGAACCAACACTTAAATACAAGTATGGTGCCTTTGTTAAACTTGGTTTGATCAACCAAGAGCCAATCCACGAAATTAAAATCTTTACAAAAGAAGATTTTAGCGATGCGAGTTGAGCTGCATCTAAGACCTGTTCTCACATCTTATATTCGTCCCTCGGAATGCGAGAAAAGCTCGTTCAATCTGCTCCGATGATGTATTCGACTGGGAAGTGTCGAAATACCAGTAGCCTCAATCCGTGAGATTGAGGCTTTTCTGTATTACTATATTGTGATTTCGAGTCGCAAATCATGGCTATGTTTATAGACTATGACTGTCTTCTCTAGCCGCAAGCAGCAGTTCGATCTGCAAATCCTTCTGTATGAGATGGACGGACATATGGACTTCTTCTACAGTTAAGGTGCAGCGATTGGGCTTTTTGATACATCAAGCTGAGAATAATTGCTGTTTGCAATACTTAATATTACTTCTCAATCTCAATAATCCCATTCTTTAGTTCAAATTCAGCGATGTGTTGCTCGATAAGATACTCAATTTGCATGGCAATGGAGCGTTTGTTTTTATCCGCAATCATTTTGATTTTCTCAAAATTCTCTTCTTCTAATCGCAAGGTAAAGACCCGTTTATTTGTGGCCATATAAACCAATACCCCTTCAAAGTGATGTCAATATTATACCAACATGAATAGGGTGAATATACGATCACATTGACATCTAAGTGATGTCATCTTATAATATTTATAATTATGAACTCACTTTGATGTCACTCTTTCGAAGGGAAGTGTTGAATTTGATAAAGAGTCTTAGAACGTATTTGCATGATTTTATTGCTATGAGAACAGACGAAATTGGGAATAACGTTCTGAAGCAAGATGAGGGATATCAAGAATTATCTAAAGAACTTCAATCCTTATTAAAAGAGATTGTTAAGTGTGTTCCCATAGACCGACACCCAACAATTTTTTCTTATGAAGAGAAAGAACAGGCTCAATTGGCACTAGCCATTGAAATTATGTACAGGCAAGGATTGATAGATGGAGTATTCCTAAACCGAAGACTGTCAGTAGTGATGGAAAATGAGGATAAATTCTAGACGTACATAATGAACCATATCATAAGCGCTAACCCACAAATCTAGATTTACGAAAAGCCCATGCAATCACGCATGGGTCTATTCTATTTTTATAAACTTCATACTTTTTTTCGTTTTTTCGCAAGTCCTCCTTAAAAACAGTCCTGTAACATGGCTTACAGATAATATTAAGGAGGAGAACAAATGGCTAAGAAAACAGTATTCTTAAGCTTATTGATAACACTTACTCTTATTTGGTGCGGATGGGGAGTTGTTTGGTCCGGGAAGGAGAGTCAGGCTTCTACCAGTCATAGTAACAGTAGGGAAGGAACTCAATTTATTGCACATGCATTAGGCGGAGTCGATGGTTCCAGCTATACGAACTCTTATGAGGCGTTCCTATCAAACTATAACAAAGGGTTTCGGTTATTCGAAGTAGATCTTTTGCAAACGAAAGATGGGGGACTTATTGCAAGACATGATTGGTCGCAAAAGTTACAGCGCGGTCTCCTAGATCTGCCAGGTCCTGTGTTAACGATGTCGCAATTCGAGAGCTCACTTGTACTGGGCAGATATCATCCTCTTGCCTTGCATGACATTTTACGATTGATGCAGAAATATCCTGATTTTAATTTGATAATTGATATGAAAGCAAATAGCAATGAAGAAATCCAGCAACAATTTGAGTCTTTAGTAAATGAGACGCGTAGGACAGATCCTTCTTTACTGGAACGAATGATTCCTGAAATTTTTAGCCCTGAAATGTATAATATTGTAATGGGAATCTACCCCTTTCCCAATAAAATTTACTCACTATACCAATCTGCTGCCTCGGCAGCAAGTATAGTAAAATTTGTGAAGGATCATCAGATTTCGGTCGTAGCTATGCCCACATACCGGGTATTCATCAACCCTAATCTGGTTCACTCTCTAAATGAGCTAGGGGTAAAAAGTTATGTTCACACAGTGAATAGCACACAGACCATGACGTTATTGAGCAGCATGGGGGTACATGGATTCTACACGGATCAAGGAGTTTCCCCGGATAGACTAGCGCAAGCAACCGCTAAACCAAGCAATGTAAGTATTAAGGCATATATTAACGCTGGTCTGGCGAAAATAAGCCGTATAAATATATTTTAATGGAGGTGAAAAAAATCGTTAAAAATAATATTCTTATTGTGGATGATGAATTGGAAATTAGAGAAGCGCTCGTGATTTACTTAAAAAGCGACAGTGTTGGGGTTTTTACAGCCTCTAACGGTCTAGAAGCTCTTGAAATATTAGAAAAAGAAACCATTCATCTAATCATCATGGATATAATGATGCCGCAATTGGACGGGATTAAGACGACATTTAGAATTCGCGAAAGTAAAAATATACCGATTATTATGCTCTCTGCCAAGTCGGAAGATGATGACAAGATTCTTGGACTTAACGTAGGAGCCGATGATTATATTACAAAACCGTTTAATCCTTTAGAGCTAGTCGCGAGAGTTCGATCCCAGCTTCGAAGATTCACGAATTTAGGTGCATTTCAGACGACTGGGGACGAGATCATACAGGTAAGAGGTTTGGTCCTAAATAAAAGCTCGAAGACCGTTGAGGTGGATGGCGAAGATGTCAGGCTAACCTCCAAAGAATACAAAATTTTAGAGCTGCTGATGGAGAACAAGGGCAGGGTCTTTTCGATTGAACAGATTTATGAAAGAGTATGGAATGAGGCCGTCTTTGCCTCGGATAATACGGTCGCTGTGCATGTCAGAAATATCCGGGAGAAAATTGAGATTAATCCCAAGGATCCGAAATACTTGAAGGTGGTATGGGGGATTGGCTACAAAATTGAAAAAAAATAAATTAAAACGACGAGTCTCTATTGATCTTATAACAATATCTGTTGCGACCGTATTGTCGATTTGTGCTCTGTTTCAGAATGCCTATTACGTGATTCCAGGTTTTGTTGTCTTTATACAAAGCTTTTTAGTGTCTACTGTTGTCTGCTTCATAGTGGGAAAGGCGCTTTTTCATTCGAAATATACACCTAAACAACGTGAACTTTGGCGGGGAAGTGCGCTGGTGTACTATATACATTTATGGAAAGGTGCGGTTAAAGACACAAGTATTACGCTTGCCATTATGATTATTTTTGTTTTAACAGCAATAGCAGGTATTTGTGGTTGGAGAGCAGCAACTTATTCTAGTGCGAATGAGATGGCGTGGCTAATCCTCTACGAGGTCTTATATATTCTGCTTGTTATCCCTTATACAATTAGCAAATTCAGGCGATTCATTGAGATTGTCAACGGGACCAAAGAAATTGCCGAGGGGAATATTCAATATACGATTCAGGAAACCGGTAGAGGCGCTCTTTCCAAGCTTGCGGGTTCCATTAATAATATGAAGCGCGGATATCAGAATGCACTAGATAGTCAAATTAAAGGCGAACGTTTAAAGACTGAGCTGATCACAAATGTATCGCATGATTTGAAGACCCCGCTTACTTCTATTATCAATTACGTAGATTTATTAAAAAAGGAAGAGCTGCATTCAGAAAAAGCCCAGTCTTACGTACAAATTCTAGATCGTAAAGCTTTAAGGCTCAAGTTGTTAATTGAGGACCTGTTTGAAGTGTCTAAAATGTCCAGTGGCGCGGTGGAATTGGATATTGAAACCATTGATGTGGCAACATTGCTGACGCAGGCCATTGCAGAATTCAGCTCTAATGTTGGCGATGCTTCGCTTGAGGTTCGTGTAAAAATAGCCAAATCGCCTATGTATGCGAATTTAGACGGAAATAAAATTTGGCGTGTATTTGAAAATTTAATTGGCAACGCTAAGAAGTATTCTCTTCCTGGCACCAGAATATTTATTTATTTGGACGAATCTGCAGATAACATTGTATTCAAAATCCAAAACACAGCTGTCTATGAAATTGATTTTGCTGCGGAGGAGTTATTTGAACGGTTCAAAAGAGCAGATGAGTCCCGTCACACAGAAGGCTCTGGATTAGGCCTAGCCATTGTTAAAAGTATCGTCGAGCTGCACAAAGGTGATATCAAAATCGAGATTCATGGCGATCAATTCAATGTAATTTTGAATCTGCCCAAGAACAGTTTGATATAAACTGCAGTAAGACTTAAGCGTCACCTAACTTATAATTTGAATTGAAACAGGGTGGGAAAATGGATAAGGATTTTAAATTAGCGAGCCAGCTATTAACGCTGCTTGATACGGAACAAAGATGGTTTACTTTAGCCGAAGTTGAAAAAAGCTTTGGTATCTCCGATAAAACAATCCGTAAGATGGTTGAGGAAATCAGCAAGCAATTACCGCCTAGTGTTACCATTGAAGTCTCTAGAGGAAAGGGAATATTTCTTCGACGTGATGGGCGAAGTGAGCCGATTAGTGAAGTGATTTCTTCGATGTTCAGACAAACCACCTTCTATAGGCTGATGAATGTATTATTTACGAATGTGGGCCGACTGTCCGTGGAGGAGCTTGCCGGAGCCATGTTTATGAGTACCTCGTCTTTGAAGAAGCTGATTGTCCACTTAAATAATCATGATCTCAAAGCGTATAAGATAAGCATTACTTATTCTACACCTATGATCAAAGGGAATGAAATGAACGTTCGATATTTCTATTGGAAGCTATATTGTGATGCGTATGAGTTCACAGGATGGCCCTTTGAGAATGTCGATTTTGCTTATACAAATCAGCTAATCACGAACATAGAGAAACAGAAGAACATTGTTTATTTTATCAATTCCAAAAGGAAATTATCCTTTTTGCTGGCCATTGTTGTCGAAAGAGTTGCGAAAGGAAAACATGTAAAAATCGACAAGAATAGCTACCCTTGGGGAAAGGGTTTTTTTTATTTACCGGTGAAAACCGTTGCGAGGAGTCTTGAAGAAAAGCACGCCATTGAATTTCCCGAAAGTGAAGTATTCTTTATGCAATCGCTGGTGAGTCTCAGTCAATATCATTATTATGAAGGATCAGAAATCACGCCGATTCAAGAAATCGAATTATACAAAACTAAAGAAGAATATCAAATGGGCAATCTGCTCCTAACGCTGTTAGCAAAGGCATACCCCAACTTAGATAAGGAAGAACGATTTATTTTGGAGATCTACGAATTCTTTGACAAGCTATTAATCGATAATGCCATTCCTGAATGGATGATGATTTCAAAAAGTAATTTAGCTGCATATGTTCAAAAAGAGTGCCAGCAGATTTATCAAGAATTGCAATCCTGCATGCAAACGTGGAACAAAGCTTACCCTTCCATCTTGTATAATGATTTTCATTTAACCAAGTTAACCTTAATTGTTCGTTCTAGTTTGCGTTATAAAAGGAAGACGGCCTTCCTAGTGATCGGGGAAGAATTTTCAATTCGTCATTACATAGCGGATTTGATAAAAAAGGAAATCGGGGATCAGTTGATCATCAATACTTCCATCATGAAAGGGCTAACCGACGAAATGATGCAGCAGCATAACATTGATCTTGTTATCAGTAATATCCCGGTTGCATTAAAGACAGTGCCTGTTGTTATGATCTCTACAATCCCATCGAAAAGGGATATCGACAATATTCGTCAAGAACTGCTCATCTGATTTAACCAATTATTTTCCGTATCCTACGTAAGATTTTGGTCTAGTTTGCTAGGATGGAAAACCGTTATGCTCAAGGTAGTTCCGGAGCTGATTTTCTTGATGGAAGCGATTTCGGTCAACCAGAGTTTAACATGAAAAGTTGGAGGAAAATTATGAGTAGACATTTAGGCGCAAAAAAAGGAGAAATATCGGACCGTGTGCTGCTTCCAGGAGATCCTTTACGTGCAAAATTTGTAGCAGAACACTTTTTAGATGAAGCCTATTGTTATAACGAAGTAAGAGGCATGTATGGATATACGGGATTATACAAGGGTGTGCCGGTGTCGGTTCAGGGGACAGGGATGGGAAATCCATCGATGAGTATCTATACAACGGAATTGATTGTCGATTATGGAGTTAAGACATTGATTCGCATCGGTACTTGCGGAGCAATGCAGAAAGAAATTAATATCCGCGATATTGTATTAGCCCAAGCAGTGTCTTCAGATAGTAATTTTACGGAGAAAATCTTTCATGGATGTAATTATGCACCTACGGCGGATTTTTCATTGTTAATGAAAGCCTATCAACAAACACAAGGTAAAAATTTAAATGTTTTTGTTGGCAACATCTATAATTCGGATGAATTCTACCGTGAAACCTTAGATCGACTTCACAAGTTCATGGATTTCGGCATATTAGCAGTAGAAATGGAAAGTACAGCCCTATATACTTTAGCCGCCAAATATGATGTAAAAGCACTATCGATTTTGACAGTAGGCAGTCAATTGTTAACACAGGAACACTTAACTCATAAAGAGAGTGAACAATCCTTTCATGAAATGGTCGAAATAGCTCTTAACACAGTCATAGATGGCTAATTTTAAATTGGAGGGATAGAGATGCACTATTTAGTTTCTGTTGCCGGTCTGATTGTTGTTCTATTACTGGCGTGGGTTGCGAGCAGCAATAAGAGCAAGATTAAATATCGTCCAATCATTGTCATGATTGCGATTCAGGTTGCTTTGGGACTGATTATACTAAAAACAAGCATAGGCGAATTCTTAATAAAAGGTTTTGCTGATAGTTTTGCGAAATTGCTTCAATATGCCAATGAAGGTACTAACTTTGTTTTTGGTGGGATGGCCAATGAAGGTGCCTACACATTTTTCCTTTTTGTTTTGATGCCAATTGTGTTTATGTCAGCATTAATAGGGATTTTGCAGCATTACAAAATATTGCCGTTCATTATAAAGTATATTGGTCTCGTCCTAAGTAAAATTAATGGCATGGGGAAATTGGAATCTTATAATGCGGTTGCGGCCGCGATTGTAGGACAAAATGAAGTATTTATTTCTGTGAAAAACCAACTTGGCTCATTGCCAAAGCACCGCTTGTATACATTATGTGCGTCTGCAATGTCGACGGTATCCATGTCAATTGTTGGTTCATATATGACGATGCTAGAACCTAGGTATGTAGTGGCTGCGTTAATTTTAAACCTATTTGGCGGGTTTATCGTTTCGTCTATCATTAATCCGTATGAAGTTACATCAGAAGAAGATATTATTGAAGTTCAGGAAGAAGAAAAACAAACGTTTTTTGAAATGCTGGGCGAATATATTATGGACGGCTTTAAAGTAGCCATCGTCGTTGGGGTCATGTTAGTTGGTTTTGTTGGGATCATTGCTTTAATTAACGGGATTTTCAGCGGCATATTCGGTATCTCGTTTCAAGGAATTTTAGGGTATGTCTTTGCACCCATTGCCTTTCTGATCGGTGTGCCATGGCATGAAGCCGTTAGCGCGGGTAGTATTATGGCGACAAAGCTTGTTTCGAATGAATTTGTTGCTATGCTTGATTTTGTTAAAATCAAAGACGGTTTAAGCGGGCGTACGACAGCGATTGTCTCTGTTTTTCTAATCTCATTTGCGAACTTCGGGTCCATTGGTACCATCGTGGGTGCAGTGAAAGGGTTGAATGAAAAACAAGGAAATATTGTTGCCCGATTTGGATTAAAGCTGTTATACGGCGCCACACTTGTAAGCGTTTTATCTGCTATCATTATCGGAATTATATTCTAGTTTAATGTTGATAGAGCGGCTACGGCAATGAATCTACGAGGTAAAGATTCCCATTGTATAACTATACTGGTATAATAAAGTCGGATCATTGATATTACTAGGAGGTATTATAATGGAATTGCAAGGATTTTATCATGTAGGCATTGTAGTCTCTAGTTTGGAGAAAGCCGTCCCTTTCTACCGTGATATTTTGGGACTGGAGATGATCGTTGGACCGACCGACGCTTTTGAAGGAGAGGAAATTTCTCAAGGACTCGGTGTTCCCGACACTCGGCTTCGGGTGGCGTACTTAAAGTCGGAAGAGAATGTCATCCAATTAATGGAGTTCGAATCGCCGAAGTCTCCTGTAGATGCGCCGCTTCCGCTGCATTCTTTTACAACGACGCACTTCGGCTTCTATGTAAAGGATCTGGAACAAACCAAGCAAGAACTGGAGTCGAAAGGGATCGAATTCTTCTCTCCGATCAATATTGTACCAGACTCCCTCGTTAATGTGATTAACGCTCGCAAATGGGTCATTTTCCGGGATCCGGACGGAGTCATTATCGAATTGGTTGAAAGAGTATAAACGTAGGTACGAGAATTACCCGGCTTTTTGGGGCTCGTATGAAATCATATAACTTTTGATGAAAAACAGAAATGCCCGTTCAAAGCCACCTCGGTGGCTTGAGACGGGCATTTTCATTTGTTAAACAGACGACCTTTTAACAATTTAGAGCGTCAACCCGCCGTCAACCAGTACGATGGAACCTGTCATGTAGCTGGCGCGATCGGAAGCAAGGAATGCGACGACTTCCGCCAACTCTTCTGGCTGCGCATAGCGGCCCATACGCATATTTGGGATTTCCTCCGGTACGTAGCTGCCCGACATGAAAGACTGCTCTACGCCTTTCGTTAGAGCCGTCTCGACGCCGCCCGGGCAAATGCCGTTGACGCGAATGCCTTTCTTCACATACTCAATCGCCGCGCCTTTCGTTAGGCCGACAACCGCATGCTTGCTAGCCGAATAGACGGAAGCGCTGTGCTCGCTTTTCACGCCCGCCGTCGAAGCGGTGTTAATGATCGTTCCGCTTTCTTGCTCCTCCATCACCTTCAAAACATATTTCATGCCGAGGAAGACACCCCGGACGTTTACGTTCATAATCCGGTCGAACTCGTTCTCATCAATGTCCGCGAACTTCGAGAACTTCTGTACAACACCGGCATTGTTGAAGAAAATATCGATGCGGCCGTAGGTATCAACCGCGGCTTTCACATAACGCTGAACATCCTCGCTTTTCGATACGTCAGCCTGTACGAAGATCGCTTCGCCGCCCTGCTCCTGAATAAGCCGAACTGTCTCCTCGCCGGAGGCCTGGTTGAAATCGACGGCGACGATTTTCGAGCCGTAGCCTGCCATTTTTAAGCTGCTTGCACGGCCGATGCCGCTTCCTGCGCCAGTGACGATAGCGATTTTATTATTCAACATAGTGGTTCATCCCTTTCCATAATTGTAGCAGAACATTCTCTGCATCTTCAGTGTAATACGCTTTCACATCAGTTAATTGTATTCATCAACGATTTGTAGTACTTTTTTAACATCATATTGTTAACCCTAATGGAGTCCTATGGAGGTACGCATGAATAAGCTCCCGGAGCTGGCTTTCTTTGGCCGGCTTCTCAATGATGCTCTTCAACTGCCAGTCTTTGTCATACACCCTGGTCGGAAGATTGAATCGGAATACGCGAATCGTGCGCTTCACGCGAGCCCGTACTTTGCTTCGATACGCGATCAGCTTGCCGGTTACGCGTATGTGCTCTATGATGCGGAGCAGCCGGTCCATTTCACCCGTTCCCGGCTTCAATATTTCTTTGTGAACGCGCTCGATGAAGACCGGCTTGCCGGCACGCTCGTTGTCGGCCCCTACTTGCATGAGACGCCGCGTGATAGCGAGGCGATGCATCAGCTTCATGCAAGCAACAGGAAGCAGCTTCTCGATTTGTACGAAGCTGTCCCTTTGGTAGCCCCGGAGCGTGCCCGGGCGCTGAGCCTGATGATCTACTATGCGATTCGCGGGAAGATTGTCGACCCGTCAGCGAATCTTCGGGCTGACGGCGTGCTGCTGCAGGAACCGGTTGTGAAGAAGCAGGAACCGGATGCCGCACTGTCCCGAAGCCGCCGCAGCGGGATGCTTCACGCTAACTTGTCGCATGAGCGTGTTATGCTGCACTATGTGCGCACAGGAGATAAGGAACGGATTAAGACATTTGTTATGGAATCCATCATCGGCGAAGACGAGCTCGGCGTGTTGGCCAAGCGGAGCCGGCTTCGCAGCGAGAAGAATTTGATGATTACGGGAATCGCGCTCATTTGTCGCGCGGCGATTGAAGGAGGGATGCACGAGGAAGATGCTTTTACGCTGAGTGATTTCTATATCCAACAGTTGGAGGAGAAGGATACGCCGCAGGCGGTCAACGCTGTCATCATGGAGGCGCTGTTTGACTTTGTTAACCGGGTGGCGGAGGTCCGCCGTGGTCATTACTCGCCTGCAGTGCAGGATTGTTTGCACGAGATCGCCAACCAGATGTACGGAGACATTACGCTCGATCAGCTCGCAGAGCGCACCAATCTCAGCCCGAATTACTTGTCGAGCCTGTTCAAGAAGGAAGTTGGTATGACAATTTCCGAGCATATCCAACGCGAACGGATTGAGGAAGCGAAGAGGCTGCTCACGCTTACCGACTATCCGATCACCGACATCGCCGCATGGCTGAACTTTAACGACCAGAGTTATTTCAACAAGGTATTCAAGAAATGGATAGGGATAACGCCGAAAGCATACCGGCAGTCCGAGCGGCGCCCGGTGCAAAGCCATTCGGAACCAGGCCGTACCTGAAGAGTGTTAACTTCATTTGAAGAAATAGGGATGGGGTCCTCTGTCATTTATGTTAAGATGGTAAGGTGTGGATAAAGATTCCTATTTTGAGTAATGGAGGCGCTTACTTATGGTCCAACAATTGCAGCAAGAGGGATACTTTGGAGAGTTTGGCGGCAGCTTCGTTCCGCCGGAATTGCAGGAAGTGTTGCGTTATTTGAGTGAACAATTTTACAAGTTTAGAGATGACCCGGAGTTTAAGGAGGAGCTGCGTTACTACCAGCGCGAATATGTCGGCCGCGAGAATCCGCTGACATATGCGGAGCGGCTGACCAAAGCTTGGGGAGGACCGAAGATATACTTAAAGCGCGAGGATCTGAATCATACCGGGGCGCATAAGATCAATAATGCGATTGGCCAGATTCTGCTAGCTAAGCGGATGGGTGCCAAGCGGATCATCGCTGAGACCGGTGCCGGACAGCACGGTGTTGCTACGGCAACGGCCTGTGCCATGTTTAATATGGAATGCGTCATCTACATGGGAGCGGAAGATACGCGCCGGCAGGCGCTGAATGTGTTCCGAATGGAGCTGCTAGGCGCGACGGTTGTGCCGGTTCATAAAGGCCAAGGACGATTGAAGGACGCGGTAGATGAGGCGCTGGACGATCTGGTTCGCAATTATCAAAATACATTCTATTTGCTAGGCTCTGCGGTTGGTCCGCATCCGTTTCCGACGATGGTCAAGCACTTTCAGGCCATTATTAGCGAAGAGTCGAAGCTGCAGATTATGGAGAAAGAAGGCCGTTTGCCGGATGCGGTAGTAGCCTGCGCAGGCGGTGGCAGCAATGCCATTGGTGCATTCGCTCACTACATCGACGAGCCGACCGTTCGTTTGATTGGCGTCGAGCCCGATCAAGCGCCGTCCTTAACGCAAGGCGTCCCGAGCATCATTCACGGCTTCAAGTGTTTAGTGCTGCTGGATGAAGAAGGCCAGCCGAAGAAGACCTACTCGATCGCCGCGGGACTTGACTATCCGGGTATTGGACCGGAGCATAGTCACCTGAAGGTGACGGGCCGGGCTGAATATGCAACAGTCACTAATGAGGAAGTGCTGGAATCTTTCCAGGAGCTGTCCCGCACGGAGGGTATTATCCCTGCCCTAGAGAGCGCGCATGCAGTTGCATACGCGAAGAAGCTGGCGCCAACGATGAGCCAGGATCAAATTATTATTGTTAATCTGTCTGGCCGCGGGGATAAGGATGTCGAACAAGTGTATCAAATGCTCAAAAAGGAATAACGGATGCATCACCCGGAAGGGCGTCCAATTGGGCGCCCTTTGGTTTTGCCTTATCCTTTGACCGCGCTCAATCCTTTTCGGGCTGATAGCATCGCACGTAATCGATTGCAAACTCGCTCGGATACGCGGGCTGTTCAACGTTCCCGCTCTCTTGTGGCGGGATTTCATAGATGTTGAGCATCAGCTGCATGGGATAGCTTGGCGATTGTTGCGAGCGATGGACAAGTTCATTGTCGATATAAAAATCGACGCCTTCGGGAGTCCAATCGACCGCGTACACATGATAGAGCGTCGGGTCTATCGTAAACTCCCGTTCAAAAAATTCCTCTGCTATCGCAGGGTCACCGAACGGATGAATGCCAAAGCCGAGCGTGCACGACCCGTCCTTCACGTTCCATCCTTTCAGCTCGAACGGGCAAATTTCCGCCGAACGTTCAGGCTCATCCTCGAAGCCGATCATCCAGAACGCGCAGACATTCTGCGGTGTGCCCAGTCCTTTGGCTCGAATTTCAAAATAGCCGTATTGCTGGACGAATAACCGTTCCTCAGGCTGTTCCTCGCGAACG
Source organism: Paenibacillus sp. FW126-R14 (assembly GCF_058789495.1). Lineage (NCBI taxonomy): Bacteria > Bacillati > Bacillota > Bacilli > Caryophanales > Paenibacillaceae > Paenibacillus > Paenibacillus sp. FW126-R14. The sequence goes on from NZ_JBYTBS010000024.1 coordinate 49,736, forward strand.
AGACAATCATGTGAGAACCGGTGCTGTCCAAGAGCACTGTCGAGCGGTCCGGAGAACACTCCCGTTTGCAGATTGCTCACTTTCACGTCGCCATTGAATTCCGTGCTCCAAGGTTGTTGCTGCTCGGTAATACGCAAGAGGAGTTGACTGTCCTCGAACCGGTAATTCGCCGCGGCTTTCCGGCGGCTGCTCCATTGCGGCAAGTAATAAGGAAGCCATTTCGTACGATCCAACTCGCTTGTCTCGAAGTCGTCGTGGAATACGAGGGTGTACCCAGCTTTTTCTAAAGGGTTCCTTGGATAAGTTAGGCTATTCATTGCGGTGCTCACTTCCTTTCCTATATCCTTCAATTATCGTTCCAATCCTCGATTTTTGACAAGAGGGGGATCTCCCATATTATTTGTGTATTAAATACACGAAACTGTATTATTTTGTGTAGATTAGTATATAATATTCCTTAGAACTAGGAGGTGATTCCAGTGGCAAGAGTTAAGGATGTCGTCATTGGGAAGCGAATTCGACAAGCGAGGCAGGAATTATCTTTTACACAAGAAGAAGTTGCTGCTGCAGTAGGCATGTCGAGAGATAAGTACGCAAATATTGAATCTGGCCGTACTACATGTTCACTGCCAGACGCCAAAGAAATTTGTGATTTTCTAGGGTTGGATATACAGGAATTGCTTAGGGATGACGAAAGCTCATTGGAGAGTATGATTTTGTTTCGTGAAGGGAACGAATATGTAAACGGAGATGACGATCAACTTCTCGATTTTTCCGATACGATTTATCGAGAGTTGATGAGCCAAGTTCAGTTATACCGTGATAAAGTACAGAAGGTGTCTCGACATGTTTAATCGATCAGATGGCAAGATTAAGATTAATGACCCGGAGAAATCGCTGTTAGACCTAGATGCAATGGCTTTCGCGGTACAGACGAGAGATCGATTAGGGATATCTATGAAAGACCCGATAGATATTATCACCGTTGTCGAGAATGAAGGGATATACGTTTTCCAAATTAAAGATTTAGGATGTTCCGGATTCGTACGTGTTTTCGGCGAACAAAGAGCCATTTTTGTGAATGCAAGCGAATCCCTAGGGCGTCAGCATTACACTATCGCACATGAGTATTGCCATATCCTGCGCGATCTTAGAAGCTATATTAGTCTTAAGGAACTTCCGTTAGATCAGTATGAGTATCAGTTGAATCGGATAGAATACTTTGCATTCAAATTCGCGGATTCGTTCCTTCTGCCACAATCAGCAGTTATTTGCGCTTTGCAGATGTTCGACATAAGTGATTACGAAAAAATTTCGGTTCAAGATATCTTACGGGTTCAGCATTACTTTGGAGTTAGTTATCTACAAATGCTTCGAATGCTAAGAAAATTACATATCATATCCGAATCGCAACATTCGGAGTTTAAGATGTTAAGTTCAAAAGAAGATCCTCAACTCCTCGTTAAGTTAACTTCAAAGCATGGTTTTTCTCCAGCATTAGTCAGTCCCATGGAACATTCGAGAATTCCTTCAGAATTCCTGCAGGCTTTAGTCGACAATACTCAAAACCGGCGGCTTACCCATAAAAAGGCCAAATACTTGGAGGGTTTACTAGGTATACCTCTGCTGCATCTCATTCCTGAAATGGGACAGGGGGAGGGGGATGAATAGCAGGTCGGTCGTTGTCTCGGATACGGACATAGTTGGGCATATAATCAACGGTGGAATATTCGATGTGCTTGTACCCCACGTAATTGAGGAAATTTATATTACCCCTAAGGTGGAACAAGAACTAAAAACGAAAGGTTATTATCATCAATTATTTCACCAGCAGCGCGGGCAATATATAAAGCTAACCAAAGATAGTTGGGCATCGCTCTCCGTTGAGTCCAGACAAGAGGTTAATAAAGTGAAAACCCGCATGCGAGCTGTACTCGACCCAGGTGAACTTGATTGCTATGCTTATTCGGTAGGAATGGGCATAGATGCAATTATAAGCGATGATTCAGACGCTATGGAAAAAATCACGGATGATTCCGATCAAAAAAAACTGGTAATGAACTTTGCTCAACTTCTGTTACTTGGAGCAAAGATGGATAAGTTCGATTTTGAGACAGCTGAAGCATATTTCTACCAGGTAATCGAGCGAAATAAATTATCGCGTTTCTCATCTTTTCGTGAACAGATACAATGTTTCGACAAAATAACCGTACCCCATCCATGGGTGGAAAAGTTGCTGTCGGATCAGTTTAGGCAATCATAAAAATAATCATAAACACAGAGCAGAGTGGCTTATCATATCCAAATGTGAACGTTTATATTGAATCATTTTTGGTATAATATTTGGTAGATGGAGAAAAATAACTTTCTATTTTTGAAAATAATGAGAGAAAACGAGGGATGGAAATGTCTTATATCGTTGATTTTAAAAATGTGTCTACGGTAGGTTTAGAGTCTTCGCCTGTAGCAGAAGCACTTGCTGGTTTACGTGCCAATGAGGCCCGTTATTTTATGACCAAATACAAACATGAATTCACGGTTGTTCCAGCCAGCGAAAGCCAGGAGAACCTTGATTATGTGAACCGCGTTTTGAAAGAACGGGACATTGCGTTTGCGGCCAAACCTTTAGAGACGTCGCGTTTTCAAGTGGAAAATATCCTATTTACCTACGTCTTCTATGAGGATGGTCTTGGGATCAATGTTATGTATACGATTGATGACCCTAAGAAGCGGGCCGTTGGTTTTAAGCTTTCTGAGGGGATGGAAGTACCCAAGGAGTTAGAAGGGAAGTTCAAGTTTGCCAGGCAGAAGTCTAAATTAGCCGGGACCATTCGGGGTTCGTTTTTCGTGATCAAAGGAGAGTATTAAGATAAGCAAGCGCCTCTATTCCGATCGGTGGAATAGAGGCTTTGTTGGTTTGCTCGAACTGTAAGCCTTGTTCAACGATCTATACGAAGGAGGAGTATCCATGCTCCACATAGTAAACGGAGATCATGTCGGCGATAAGTTGAGGGAGGCGAATATCCCCGGAGATATCCTGGTCTGGAGAGAAGTGTATCCGGTAGGTCCGGTATTCGTTGATATGAGCGGGCCTGACCAGAGGTTGACAAGAGCGGAGTATTTGGAGAGAACCATGGGCATTCCGGCAGATGACTATGTGACAAAGTGTAAGTCGCAAGAACGGATTCTGGAGAACTTCCACAACTACGATGAGGTTGTGCTATGGTTTGAGCATGATTTGTTTGACCAGCTTATGCTAAGTTATTTGCTGCATTGGTTTTCAAAACAGACGCTGGGACATACAAAACTGAATTTGCTGTGTATCGGCGACTATCCGGGAATTGATCTATTTCGAGGGCTGGGTCAGCTGACAACCAAGCAGCTGGAAGCATTGTCGGGTACATGGCAGAGGATCGGACAGAAGGAGCTTGAGGCGGGCAGCAGCATTTGGGAGGCATATACCTCATCGGATATAGAACGTCATGTTGAGATTTTGCACCAGGACATATCGGCGCTGCCCTTCGCTCACGCGGCATTTGACATGCATCTATCCCGCCTGCCTTCCGCAACGAATGGGCTGGGAATCGTGGAGCAGACAATTTTGGAGCTTATCCGGTATGGGGTGAATACCCCGCGCGAGCTGTTTCAAGAGATCGGGAACCGCTTAAGTGTGCTAGGCATGGGTGATTTGGAATTTTGGTATCGCTTAAGGGAGATGTCGGAACAACCGCATGCCCTAGTAGAGATACGGGGTCCTCATACTTTTCCTGATTATCGCAAGCAGACTACCCCATCCTTTGAAAACTGCGAAATTTCGTTAACAGAGCTAGGGCTGGATGTAGCCGCGGGAGTAAAGGACTGGATTAAGGTGAAGGGAATGAATGAGCGGTATGGAGGTCTGCGGCTGCAGGGTGACTTAACATGGCGCTGGGATCCCGGGAGAAAGCAGTTGGTTCATCAAACAAGGTGACACTGATGGAGTAGCGCTGTCAGCTTAACAGCTTGATCTTTACTTTTATTTAAAATCTTTATTATCCAGCATAATTAATTGCGAACTTGAGGTTTTTGCGGCGTGCTTGGTATAGTGAACGAGATGATTGAAAAAACCAACTCCAGCTGCATATAAATAACATAGTGACCACGTAAGAGTACGGACAATCGGCGGTGAATCTATGGTAAGCTATCGTACGCGCAAACGGCCCCTCATTTTTATTCCGGGGTTGTTCGGTTCCATGAGCGATCTTATTATTCCCGGGACAGGGAACTGGAGCTTTGGCATGGCCGGGGCATTCTATGAACCGTTTGTTCGACAGTTAGAGGAGATGGGTTATCAGCGAAATATTTCGTTATTCGTGGCATTTTATGATTGGAGACAGCCAATTCCGTATTCTGCACACACGTATCTTTACCGAACCATTCAAGAAGTCAAACAGAAGACGGGTTCGAGCCACGTGAATCTACTTGGGCACAGCTTGGGCGGCCTCGTAAGCAGAGCGTATGTGCAGAGTGCCTATTATCAAGACGATGTAGACCAGCTCATTTCAATCTGTTCTCCGAATGCCGGTTCGCCAGTCAACTATTGCTATTGGACAGGGGAGACGTTCGAGCCTAGTCCAGAAGCTCAATTCAATGTTGTATCGTTTTATATGAACAAATATCTCGATTATCTGACCCAGACGAGCCAAATGGGTAGAGTGGAAGCGATTCATACGTATTTTCCAAGCTTGTTGAATGTTGTGCCATCTCAAGATTATGGAGATTATTTGATCGTGCAGGAGCCGGATGCGATGAGATTGATTCCTTATCAGAGAATAAAGGTCCAAAATTTGTTCCTGGATGAATTGAATAGGTGTCAAAATCTCATAAAGACGAGAAATATTGAGGTGACCCTAATTGCCGGGATGGAGAAAAGCACGATTCAGTTTCTAAAAAGGGACATCAACAACACAATGAGCTCAATAAATAGTCACGCGGGTGATGGCAATGTGATGGTGAGCAGTGTTTTTGCCTTGGAGGGAGATCGCTATTTGGTCAAAGGGGGACATATGGAAGCGCTGTTCAGCAGCTATTCTTTACTAAAGAGGAAGCTAACGTGACATCGGATATGCTTTAGAATATGATGATAGCAGTTCTTTCGATTTGGAAAAGGGTAAGGCTGGAAGGAGAGAACAATGAAAAGCATATTGTTCAAATACATGACGAAATATACATCTCTTAACGCTGAGGAACAAGAGGCTATCGCGGGAGATATCCTGACTGAGGCCTATAAAAAGGGAACCGTGCTGCTGAGGCAAGGGGATGTTCCGACAAAATGTTATTTTGTGCTAAAGGGATGCGTAAGGCAGTACTCGGTAGATGAAACGGGGAAAGAAGTCACCTCCAATTTCTTCACGGAAGAGCAAGCGGTCTCGATTTACAATCGTCATCAACAAAATAAGCCGTCTGCGTACACCTTAGCTTGTCTGGAAGACTGCCTATTGGTCGTTGGTGATTTTGAGGCCGAGAGGGACATGTTTCACAAACACGCTCAATTGGAAACCATGATACGCAAGATGGTAGAAGAAAACCTGGGCGAGGTACAGGATGAATGGACTTCATTTATCGCTTCAGCACCTGAAGAACGCTACAAAGCACTATTACGAAAAAGACCTTCCCTCATCGATCGTGTACCTCAACATCAATTGGCGAGTTATCTCGGCATAACGCCAGAGTCACTAAGCAGAATTAAGAAGCGGGTTAATACCAGCGATCTTTAGCGCAGCTATCTTGCGCTTTTTGGTTTTTTTCCACCTTTAAGCAGCAGCCATATACCAAATCCCAGTTCTCCTGCAATCATAGGTATAGTAAATACGAGATTAAGCATCGCAATGACCCCGTCATATTGTGGGAGAAACGTTTTGCTTAGGTGAATGACCATATAGCCTATGGAGGCAAGCAGCAGTGCAATGCTGATAACCTTAGGAATGCTGTCGGATTTTAAAGCTACATAGCCCACAATCAACAGATGTCCGCCAAAAACGACCAAACCGATAGACCAAATAGATTCGAACGCATCGAGAAATAGCATCATAAGGGATTGAGTTTGTTCCATTTTAAGAAGGGGCCAATCGTTGGTATGTCTAGAGAGAAGCAGTACTAGGATCAAGTTTAATATGGCGATTCCCAGTATAGCCGAGTAGGTAAGACGAAGCCATGCCGCGAGCAATGAAAGGCTCTTATGAATCGGCTCTAAGAACACATAGAAAGCCCAGGCGACCAGAATGTCAGTCATCATGATGATGACCCATCCGAAGATTTCACCCTTGAAGAGGTTATTCGATGATACGATGTTGTTGAACGTGGCGCCGGCATCGCCATGCACAACAAGGCTTCCATGGACAAAGCCATAGGAGAAAAAGGCAGCAAGTGTCATGACGATAAGTGAAATGCCGGCAGTTAAAGCAGCTGTGCGCTGAGTGGATGGTTCTTTGAATGAAATAGCCATCAGATAGCCTCCTGTAGGACATTTTTAAGTCCATTGTAATCAGGAGGAGCATGACGGGTCATTGACTTAAATCAAGGGATGACGCATTATTCATCGTTTAATCCTTTACCAACCAGAATGTGTGGTATGTACTTTTCAACTCTGGACGCTCGGGTTTTGGATTGTTTGGGCCCAGAGAAATGAAGAAGGTAGGCTCTTTGCCGTCCTGGCGTCAACGCTTCGAAAGCCGTTTTCAAGGCGGGGATTTCATCCAATTTAGTTTGAAATTCTTCGGCAACTGCGAATTCCGTATTCTTCTTGAAATTTACTTCCAAACCGGCTTTTTCAACTTCAATAGCTTCATAAATATAGGCTTTCAAGATGCTTTCCATTGCCGCTATTTCATCAACATGGGTGAACCGGATCTGGCGCGCCGCTTGTACATTCTCCGTTTGTTGGATTAGAATGCCATGGGCATCATGCAGCAAGGCACCTTTGTGAAACAGAAGCGCGCAGTACTCTTTAAATCCATGTATTATCACGATATTTTTATTCTCAAACGTATAACAAGGATGCATCCACTTAAAATCCTCGGTCAGCTCACAGTCAAGAACGATACTTCTCAGCTTCTCATATTCTTCCTTCCACGTTTTGGCCTTTCTCAAAAATCCATCAACCTTAGGATTCATTCTACTATCTGTCATCAAGGAGTACCCCAATTCATCGATCTTCTTTTTATTTTGTCCATCAGGCTTTCAGGTAATCAATCAAGATTTTCTTTAGGATGGCCAGCTGACGCTCGTTCTCCAGATCCGATTCGAGCAGGAGAATATTTTTCTGCAGCGATAATTTTTTGGAAAAGAGGCCAAACGTGTTGATGACCGTGGTTAGTGTCTCTTGGACGTGAAGGTCGGAACGAATCGATCCGTCCTCAATGCCATTTTGAATAATTCGGGCATATTCGCGTGAAATTTTACGATTCAAAGAGTTAAAGTTGAGAATATCCTCCAATGGCTCCGAAGAATGAGACGCATAGCTTTCAAAATCGACCATAAATTTTATGCTCACATTATGATGATCTTCGATAAAGAAATCGAACAAGCTTTCAAGCTTTTCGAGACAGGTTAGAGGCAAATCCGCGACATATTGAAAACGATCGAGCATCGGTTCCAGCAGCTTGGTAGCAACCGCGACGATGAGTTTTTCTTTTTTGGGAAAGTACCGAAACAGAGTGGCGATGCCGATATTCGCGTCACTGGCAATATCCTGCATCGTCGTTTTCTCGATTCCCTTTAAAGTAAAAACGCGCTCCGCCGCTTCGAGAATAATGCTCAGCCGCTGCTGCTTTCCGTCAGATCGTTCTTTCTCGTATCTAGTTTTGGGATCCATGAGAGGTTCGTGCCTTTCAAATTACGTATTTCAATTATTTGTATTATATCGATTGGGTACCTTTTAAGCAAGGAGAGTTGAGTTCGCAATACCATGATGATATAATAAATATTGTAGTGATAGTAACACTATCATAACCCCGATCTATTCGACTTTAAGATTTAAAAATAAAGCTCACACAAAGGAGACATAACAATGACTCGTCTAACGAATAAAGTGGCCATCATTACTGGAGCAGGCAGTGGTATGGGGCGCGAAGAAGCGATTTTATTTGCCCAAGAAGGCGCCAAAGTCGTGGCAACAGACATTAATGAGGCCGCAGTACAAGCCGTTGTCAAAGAAATTGAAGCTGCCGGAGGCCAAGCTTCGGCTTACGCGCACAATGTCGTTTCGGAAGAGGATTGGATCAAAGTTGTGGAAGGTGCAGCCAGGGCGTATGGCAAAGTTGACATTCTGGTCAACAATGCAGGTATCTCTCTTGCTGTCGGTTTGCTTGATACCACGATGGAACAATGGAATAAAGTAATGAGCATTAACCTGACTAGCGTTTTCCTTGGAATGAAGCACGTTATTCCGCATATGCAAGCAAACAATGGAGGTTCAATCGTAAACATTTCATCCATAGCAGGGCTGACCGGCAGCAGTGGGGCGGGTGCCTATACGGCTTCCAAAGGCGGAGTCCGTATGCTAAGCAAAGCCGCGGCTGTGGATTTCGGCAAGGATCACATCCGCGTTAACTCGGTTCATCCCGGCTTTATTGAAACGCCGATGAGCTCTGAATTTGTCAATAACAAGCAGATGCTGCAATGGTTCTTGTCTCAGACTGCATTGCCAAGAGTCGGACGTGCATCCGAAGTGGCGGAAGCCGTTCTGTTCCTGGCTTCTGACGAGTCGGCCTATATTACAGGCGTTGAGCTGCCTGTGGATGGCGGCGTCACAGCGAAATAATGAAGCTTGAAACGAAGAAAAGCCCTTATAAAGGGGCTTTTTTTATTTCGATTTTCGAATCATTTCGACAAAAATATCGACCAAATCAGGGTTAAAGGAGCCTTCCTTTTGTTCGACTAAGTAGTCTAGCACTTTCTCTTCCGGCCAGGCTTCTTTATACGCTCTTCTGCTTGTCAGGGCATCATATACATCTACGAGGGATACGACCTGGGCTGCGAACGGAATTTCATTTCCTTTCAAGCGATGCGGATATCCGGAGCCGTCCCACTTCTCGTGGTGGAATTCAACAATCGACTTCGATATATCCAGTTCCTGTCGAAAAAGGTCATCATTTAGCTCGTGCGAAATTTTATTTAAAATATCCACGCCAATGAGCGGGTGGGTTTCAATGATATTCCGTTCGTAAAATGTTAAAATGCCCGGTTTATACAGGATGCCCTCGGGGATGCCCGATTTGCCGATATCATGCATGATGGAGGCGTTAATGACATGCTGAATATAGTCGTCAGATAGTTTCGAAGGATGCGCTTCATTATATTCCCGAAGTAAAGCAGCTGTTAATTGCTGAACGCGAAAAAGATGATTTTCAATCTCAGGATCTCGAATCTCACAGGAAAGAGCCAGAACTCTAAGAATTTCATTCTGTATCTTAGATTTGCGGGTTTCGGAGACATAGAGGCCTTCGCTGATTTCGCCCAAATCTCGAAATATACCGATATAATAGCTCTCTCCGTCCAGTTCTACAGGTGTTATCGTAATGTTGGAGTGCCAGAGGTCCCTGTTTTGTTTTCTGTTTATGAACACACCCGACCAGGCCTGATTGTTGTTTAACTCCTTTTTCATCTGCTCGTAGGTCGTTTTGGGAGTTAATCCTGATTTCAGGATGCCGGCTTGGTGCCCGATAATCAGATCGCGCCGGTATCCCGTAATTTCCTCGTAGCTATGATTAATATCCACAATTCTATGATTCTTATCGGTGATTATGACCGCATCAGATAACATTAGAAAGTAAGAAAGTCCAGTCGTCATTCCCATTCCATTCCCCTTTATAGAAGCCGTTCTTTATGGAGTATCATAATGGAAAAGAACAGGGGTAGGCAACTGCCGTGATGAACGACTTTTAATTAAAAATCCCATGCTTGGTGATTTCAGCATTTACCTTTGCCACAAAGTTGATTTTCGGATAAGTTTCTTTCCAATTGATTTTTTCCCAAGTCTCATGATGAAAGGCGATAAGATGCCTCCCGATGCTCAAACAATCCGAGTCGGCTTTTTGCATTTTTTTAATGATATGATTGGCGTTTTCCGTCAGCTGTTCGGATATTTTTTGCTGCAGCTCCTTGATTGTTTGCTCCGACTCCAGATGGTCTTGGGAATCCTCTAGGATCTCGACTTTTACATCCAACCGTAAGTCAACGGCAATATGATCGGGATCTTGGGCCTTTATGTTTAACTTGCGTTTTGATTTCAGCACATTGATAAAAATGAAGTTTTTTCTCTCCGGCACTTGGTTTTCATCGACTTTAATTTTGATCCATGCCTTTTTGCTTTCATGATCGGCCATTAACATATAAATCGTTGATTCCAGTATCGTTAAATAGTGTCCCGTGTATTGACGCTCGTTAAACAAAGCTAATCCAATAATTTGCGCTTCTTTCTCTTTTGCTTCTATAAGAGGTAAGATGATATCGTCTCCGGGATCTAAGAAATTAGAGAACATCGGTCTTGTTTGCCGCGGTATGACCGTGTTGATTTGGGCGCTTTCAAATAATCCGTTCAAGTATTCGCTCATGCTCGTGCTCTCTTTTAGCTGGAGATTGAGCAGGTCCGTAGCGCGTCCTTTAACAACGGCGACGTTGGCTACAAGGGAGCCCTTCGGATCCCTGTAAAAGACGTCAAGCCCCGAGTAAACGTCCTGCTTGGCGTATTCTTCTCCAAACAAGAGAACGACTAATTTAGAGGCATTAAATTCTCCGGAGATTTTAAGATTAATTTCATTCCTGATATCCCTTGATGTATCGCCTTTCCCCGAAACGACTTGACTCACGGTTTCTTTCGTTCCTCCCTCGCCGCCTTTAAAAGAAGGAATGGTGTTCGTACTCAATACTTGACCGTCCGGCGTTAAATCGTACCCTGTCGTCATCACCAGTTTTACATCCTTCAGTATATTTTGATCCCAGCAGCCGGTTAAAAGAGAAACACACAGGCAAGCGAATAGAGGCGCTTTTAAAAGCTTCATGATCGAACATCTCCAGGTAATAATTTTTTCCCCCGCACTATCGACACGATTAAAAGGATACAAGGCAATACGAAGATGAATACATAGCTGGCTAGATCAATAAAATCGCTAACGGATTTAACCACTTTTTCCTCCGCAGGTAGAGCTGCTACAATAATGATCATCAGTGCTGCGGCATAAAAAACGAAGGGGGAGTGACTTTTTTTACGAAAGATATGGGCTGCACCATTGGAAGCTAAATAGAGATACATCATAAACGAAGTTGCAACGGACACAATCCAAATGGAAAAAAAGATGAGATCCACTCTATCGATGATTTTGAAATATTTGAATTTCATGAGGTATAGGATCGGTTCAGGGATGAACCTCATGGCTGAAGGGCCGAAATAAGTGAGGACAACAAGTGTCAAATAGGTGTAAAAGAAGGTAACGAATCCGTTGGCCATGAAAGCAACCTTCAATTTCCTGACGCCATTTCCTAAACAATAGGGGAAAATGACTAACAAGAGGTCGAATCCTTGATAAGCGAATGAGGCATTTCTCGCCCCGCCTAAGATGCTGGGCAGGCCGCTTTGTCCTAACGGAAGAATATAGAGATAGTTAAGATCCCTTAGAATGACCAAGGTAAATGAGAACAAAACAATCAACAAGATGGAAACCACAACAAAAAAACGAGCCAACACGCGTAAATTTTCTTTTACGCAAAGCACGCTGATGGCAATAAGGAGAACACTCACTAACCATATCGGTGTACGCGGAAGAATCCAAATATTCACTTTCTGTCCGAACTGTAAAATGATCGTGATTGCCGTAGAGAAAAAATACAGCATATAACCAATTTTGAGCACAGATGCCACATGTTTACCGACAATCTCACTCATCATCTCGAAAATAGTTAGCAGCGGGAAGCGCCGATATAATAACCAGATCAAATAAATGCCGAGCTGCAGAAGGAGCCCCGCAGTAAGCACCGAAATCCAGGCATCGCTTTTGGAAATCTTAAATACATCATAAGGTAAAGATATAACGCCAATGCCAATTTGAGTTTGAACGACGATAAAGAAAAGCTGGAATGGCGTTATTTTATTTTCACCTTTCACCATTTTTCTCCCACTCTCTAGACGCTATTTCTTGCTTCAATTTCTTAGGGTGCGAATCTAAAGGCCTTCTTTCCATCTGCCATATAGGCACTCTTATCACTGCATCCTTTAAATCTTTCCAGCGAAAAGGAGCAATAGGTGCGAAATAAGGGGATCCAAATGATTCCAATTTACATAAATGGATTAACAAAACCATCAGACCAAATACAATTCCCACAAATCCTAAAAGGGCGGATGCAATCATCATCGGGAACCTCAATAAACGGACGGCAGAACTCATTTCATTCGATGGAACGACATAGCAGGCAATAGCTGTCATGGCGACGACCACAATCATCGGATTGGAGACTAATCCGGCCTTCACAATCGCATCCCCAATCACAAGACCTCCGACAATGCTTATCGTTGGTCCGATGGCAGAAGGGAGCCGTATCCCTGCTTCTCTGATCAATTCAATGGTTAATTCCATGATAAAAGCTTCGATTAAAGGAGGGTAAGGAATTTTATCAATCGATCCTTTGACGGTAATCACGAGTTGATAGGGCAACACCTCAAAATGATAGCCGACCACAGCGATATAGATTGCTGGTAATGTTACGGCAACCACAAAGCTGAATAGTCGAATCATTCGAATAAAAGTCCCGACATAGAAGCGGCTGTTATAATCGTCAGGTGATTGGTAGAACGAGAAGAAGCTTACCGGTATGATGAGCACCGTTGGGGTTCCCTCCAAAAATATGGCGATTCGGCCCTCCATTAAATTGGCTTCTACCCGATCAGGACGCTCTGTATTTAACATTTGAGGAAGCAGAGAAGAAGTGGAGTCTTCCATGAATTCCTCCAAGAATCCTGAGCTGAAAATCATATCTGCAGAAATAGTTTCTAATCTTCGTATCGCTTCATTCGCCACATCTTCATTGGCGATTCCTTTCATATACGCAATTGCAATTTTCGTATTGGTTTTTTTGCCAAGGGTTATGTATTGAATATAGAGGTTGGGATCCTCAATTCTGTTACGAAGAAGGTTTAGATTAATTTTCATGCTTTCAACGAATCCCTGATGAGAGCCCCTTACGACTTTTTCATTCTGAGGTTCGGTCGTACTTCTTTCAAAGTGAGCCGCCGTATCGATTAAAAAGACATGTTGGTCTCCGTCGATATAAACAACTGAGAATCCGTTCAGCATTTTCCTCGTAATCTGATCTAAGTTAGTTGCATCCGGAAAATGGCCAAACGTGAAAAGTCCCTCATGATTCTCGGTTGTGCTTTCGGATAAGGGCACAAAAAGAGTTTGTTCGAGCTTGTTCTGGTCAATCAGCGTTTCGAAATAAAAAACGACACATTCTTTCTGTTTAAACATAAATCGATAGGTCATTAAATCTTGAGATTGAAGGAAAAAATCCTCCATATAGGTTACATTATCCAATATAGAGGGGAAGACTTGGGGGATTACGGATTCAGATTCCTGCGTTTTCCTTGTATTAGAATTTCTCCTATGTGGAGATATAAACTTATTAAATTTCACATGTACACATCCTGGGGAGTTAGTATGCAGAAGTTTTATCTTATACTAAAGTGTTCATTTTCTGGGAAATTATACCCATCCCGAGCGAATCAGGCAGGATAAAAAGCCACTCCGATAAGGAGTGGCTTTGACCTCGTGTGCACAGTGGAAGCTGTATCAACTAATTAATAACGCAAGCAAAACGACGTCAAGAAAGGTTTTCGTAACCTCGTGCATCAGATACTGCCGAAGTACCCCTTCTTCTTGGAAACCCAGCTTCTTTAAGAGCTTCAGCGAGGCGACATTCTCAGGGTAGACTTCCGCTTGAATTCTATGGGGACTAATATGTGTTTTGCTAAAATGAATAACGGCCTGCATGGCTTCAGACATGATGCCTTTGCTCCAAAATTCGGATTTTAAGTCATATCCGACAGTCAGCGGAAAACGGTGATCATCCTCGAAATGGCCTCTGATCGGCATAAGAATAACGGTTCCGATAATTGGCATCGGCTTCCTACTATTCAAGGAAATTCCCCAAGGAATAATTCTTCTTTCCTCAAAGGCATGGTTCCACGAGTTAATCAGCATTCGGGTATCTTCGATAGAGGTTGGACCATTCCAATCTAAATGCTTGGTGACAAGAGGGTCGGAGTAAAATTCATAAATGTCCTCGGCATCAGCGGCAGCCATTTGTCGTAAAACTAAACGTTCCGTGTAGATGGAAGGGAAAGAGGAAAATAAACTTTCGACACGCATCATTTTTCATTTTCCTTTGTAATCAAGATAGTAGTTTGAAAAAATTGTATCCTACGATCCTTAAGCGTAACTTAAAAAGGAATAAATAATCTTCCATTTTGCTTGCGAACAGGTGTGTCAAAAGGGTTAACTGTTCGTCAGTTAGCCCTTTTTTGCTTGAATTGAAGCTATTTATCTCTCAATAAATCAAGTAATATGTATATTATGGATAAATCCAATACATAATCATTGAAATGAGGTGTAACGGTGCACCATTTACATGGCTCTTACGATATGGTTTTAGTTGCCTTTTCTTATGTTGTTGCGGTAGTTGCCTCCTATACCGTTCTTGATTTAGTGGGCAGAATCAGCACTTCCCAAGGAGGGGTGCGCCGAGCATGGCTCTTATTCGGAGCGATTGCGATGGGATTGGGCGTTTGGTCCATGCATTTTGTCGGAATGCTCGCTTTTTCGTTAGATGTTTCAGTCCCTTATAACTTGGTAACCGTCATCGCTTCCGTAGTCGTTGTTATCGCGGCTTCCTTCATCGCCTTATTCATGGTAGGCCGAAGTCAATTAACACTGCGTCAATTGCTTGGAGGAGGGCTGCTGCTAGCAACCGGCATTTCGGCTATGCACTACATCGGTATGGCTGCCATGCAAATTGACATTACATATAAACCGTTTTATTTCTCGCTATCGATAGTCATTGCTATCGTGGCCTCTATTGCGGCGTTGTGGCTCGCTTTCTATTTCCGTAAAGGAACAGAGCCGAGCCGAGTGTGGAAAAAGCTGATCAGCGGCTTGATCATGGGAGCTGCCGTTGTAGGCATGCATTATACAGGCATGTACGCAGCCCAATTTCAGATGGGAGACACGTTGGCCGTACCCAGAGGCATGCTGCTGGATCAGAAGCTTTTGGCGTATGTGATTGCGTGCGGTACGCTGTTCACACTAGGCTTATCCCTCTTCGGCATCTACATTTCCAACCGACTGTCCCGCAAAGACTCCGAAATTCAGGAGCATGAAAAATGGTATAAATCCTTATTTGAAAATAATCAGGATGGCATCATTTCGATAGATAAGCAGTTTCGTATTATTGGGTTTAACTCAGCAGCAACCAAACTCACAGGGCTAAGCGGCGATTGGTTTCATAATCAGACGATAGATAACCTCTTGCCCTTTATTGTACCGGAAGAGCAGGGGCGTACGCTGGAGCTGTTCGTCAAATCGAGAGACGGCGCTATGCAGGCCTATCAAACCGCCCTTATCCACCAGCAAGGACACCGCGTAGAGGTAAGCGTAATTAACGCACCGGTAATCCTCGATGGCCAGGTTGTCGGCAGCTATATCATTGCCAAAGATATCACGGAAGAAAAACAGTCCAAAGAAAAGATTCAACACCTTGCTTTTCACGATGAGTTAACAGGTTTGCCAAACCGGCGGATGTTCAATGAAGCGCTGGCCCGGATGATCGCTAGCAATGCCGTGAGGTTCTCTGTTATGGTGATGGACCTGGATCGCTTTAAATTAATCAATGATTCGTTGGGACACACGTATGGCGACCAATTTCTACAGGAAATGTGCGAGCGCATCCTTCAGTGCATGGACGGTATGAATGTGACCTTAGCTCGCTTGGGCGGCGATGAGTTTACGCTTTTGTGCGATAGCCGTTATGAGAACGATGAGGTTTCGGACTTGGCTGAGCGGATCATCAAAGCGATTGGCACCCCGTATCGTCTGAAAGAGAACGATTTCTATGTCACGGCAAGCATAGGCATCGCCGTATATCCGGCTGACGGGACAGATGCGGTGCAATTGCTCAAGAATGCGGACACCGCGATGTACGAAGTAAAGAAAAATGGAAAGAACGGGTACCAGTTCTATACAGGGGAATTAAACGAGCAATTGCAGGAGAAAATCGAGCTGGAAGTCGATTTGCGGCAAGCGATCTCACGCAAGCAGCTATTCTTGAATTATCAGCCGCAAATTCGAGCCGGAGACGGCCAAATGATCGGGGTCGAGGCCTTAGTTCGTTGGAATCACCCGACGAAAGGCACGATTTCTCCAGGCGTGTTCATCCCGATCGCGGAAGAGACCGGCATCATTTACGAACTGGGCACATGGGTGCTGAGAGAAGCTTGCCGGCAAATGAAAGAGTGGCATCACGCAGGAGGACCGCAGATTCCTGTTTCCGTCAATTTATCCTCTCAGCAGTTCCACCAATCCAATTTGGCCGCATACATCAAGGAAATCCTGGAAGAAACCGGCCTTGAGCCGCAATATTTGGAATTGGAGATTACGGAAAGCATGATGATGGATGCGTCCGTTTCCGGAAGCATTTTGAACGAATTGACGGAATCCGGCATTCGAATCAGCCTCGATGACTTCGGAACCGGCTACAGTTCCTTGAGCTATCTCAAGCTATTGCCAATTCATAAGCTCAAAATTGACCGTTCGTTTATCCGCGATATTACGGAGAACAATAACGATAAAGCCATTGTAGCGACGATTATTTCGATGGCGCAGCATTTGAATATGGATGTCATTGCGGAAGGCATCGAGACGAAGGAACAACTGGATATCCTAATGGATAATGATTGCAAAAAGATTCAAGGCTATTATTACAGCCGGCCTTTGGCTGCTGAAGATGTAGAGGAAGCTTTCTTCGCTCCGATGAGACTGTTGAAACAGAAGGCGTGAATATGGTTTGTTGAGAGACCCGATTAGCTGAGTTAGAGCTGGTCGGTTTTTTTGTTTGCGGGTATAAGTAATTCTTTCCAAACAAATAATATCCCAAAAGATAGGACCAATGACATTGGAAGGAGGGGAGCGTAATTGACTTTAAGTGAATCCCTTTCAGCTGGTGTTAAACCGATCATGGACGCTATCGGACACAATCACGATGTCGTTGTGAGAGAAATCGTACTTGGCCGTACAGGGCGTAAGGCAGCAATCATCTACGTTACTACACTTGGCGACGCCGATGTCATTAACAACAATGTGCTGCAACCGCTGATGAAGATGGAAGCGGCAGACGGAGACTCGCTTTCGGATCAATTCAAAGAAAGAGTGATGCGGACTACGATTTCGCTTGCTGAAATGATCGAAACCGACCTATTGCCGGTGTGCATTCGCAATATTTTATCGGGAAATACCGTACTGGTTATGGATCAATATAGCGGCTATATCATCCTGGGCACTGCACATTTAGAAGGACGAAGCATTGAGGAGCCGAAATCGGAATCCGTGGTACGAGGCTCGCGCGAAGGTTTCGTGGAAAACATATCGACGAACATTTCACTGCTCCGGCAGCGGATCAAAGACCCCTCGTTCGCGATGATCCAGTATCACGTTGGCAGGCGTACCGAGAGGGAACTGATTATCGCTTACATGAAGGACATTGCGAACGATCAGATCGTCGAAGAAGCTTGTCGCAGAATAGAAACGATCGATATTGACGATGCAGCGGAATCGGGGTTTATTGAACAATTCATTGAAGATAATACCTTCTCTCCTTTCCCCCAAGTCATGAATACGGAACGTCCGGATCGGGTTGTCAATGCATTGATGGAGGGCAAAGTAGCTATCCTCTTGGACGGAACGCCTTTTGTTCTCATTGTCCCGGTGGCCTTTCCTATGATGCTTTACTCTCCGGAAGATAATAATGAACGTTGGATCTATACAAGTTTAATCCGCATGATGCGGTATGTCCTTGCTGTCATTTCTCTTTATTTGCCATCTTTATATATTGCTTTTATTTCATTTCATCAAGGGCTTATTCCCACTAAGCTGGCTATATCCATCACTTCCAGCAGGGAAGGCGTTCCCTTCCCCACCTTTGTCGAAGCCATGATGATGGAAATTACCATTGAAATATTGCGCGAAGCCGCTATCCGTCTGCCCAAGCCTATTGGACAAGCGATCGGGATGGTCGGCGGCCTTGTCATCGGGCAATCGGCGGTACAGGCGGGTATTGTTAGCCCCATCATGGTCATTGTAGTTTCCGTAACGGCAATTGCCTCCTACACGATACCTATTTATTCGGCAGGACTTGCTATGCGCTTGCTAAGATTCTTCATGATGTTTGCTGCCTCGGTGCTGGGCTTATACGGGATCATTATGGTTTCGCTAATGCTTCTTTCCCATATGATGAAGTTAAAAAGCTTCGGAACCAACTATGCAGGCGTTTACGTGCATTATCAACTCTCCGATTGGAAGGATTCCATCATTAAATTTCCCTTGAAATGGATAAAAAACCGCCCGAAATTGTTAGATCCAAAAGACGAGAAACGAGCGAATTAACGACAGAAGATGAAGGGGGATTGGACACATGAAGATCGTGCGAAGTGATCGGATTTATATGTCGCAATTAACCGTCTTAAACACATCCATGATTCTCGGACTGTCCATCCTTACGCTCCCGAGGGCCGCGTCTGAGAAGATCGGTACCCCGGATGTATGGATCAGCATCCTCATAGCGGGTCTAATCTCTGTGCTGCTAGCCGTTATTTGCGCGAAGGTAAGCCAGCGGTTTCCTGGGAAAACCTTTTTTGAATTCAATCAACAAATTGTCGGCAAAGCGATCGGAATTGCGTTTAGTGTGGTATTCTGCGTTTATTACATTTTGATGGCTGCATTTGAGGTGCGCATGCAAGCCGAGGTTATCAGACAATTTCTATTAGACCAAACGCCGATTGAAGTGACCATGATCACATTTCTGGTAGTTTCCGCTTATTTGCTTTTGGGACAAATCAACCCGATAGCCCGGCTCATGGAATTTTTATTGCCGATTACCTATATAAGCATTCTGGTTGTTATGCTGCTCAGCATCCAAGATTTTGATATCAATAAACTGCGCCCGGTTCTGAGTGAAGGGATACGTCCTGTTTTCAGCGGCCTTCTCTCGACGGCTCTTTCTTACTCGGGGTTTGAGTGTATTATGGTTTTCTCCGCTTTTGTGAATGAGCCCAGAAAAATGGTCTCCTCAGCCATCATCGGTGTTGCCCTGATCATCGTCCTGTATACGATCAATGCGGTTATCGTGATTGATGTATTGGGCGTCGCAGAATCCAGTACGTTAACCTGGCCGACCTTGGAATTAATGAAAAACGTTGAGTTCGCCGGATTCTTTTTAGAAAACTTTGAGGTCATTTTCATTGCCGTCTGGTTAGTTGAAATCTTTACCACTTATATTATTTCTCATTACATCGCAAGTCTTGGAATAAGCCAACTGTTTCGCATAAATATCAATTATGTGCATGTGGGGCTGTTGGTTATTATTTATATCATTGGTATTTATCCTAGCGATTTGAACGGGAGTATCAAGCTGGGAGAGCTGCTCGGCAACATATCCATGGTCACAGCGGGGGTCATGCCGGTTTTATTATTATCCATTGCTGTACTTAGAAAAAGGAGACATACACCGTGAAACGGCCCCCGCAACGGTATGTTCTGTTACTCTGCCTGCTTTCATTGACGGTACTCTCCGGATGCTGGGATAAACGGGAAATCGAACAGATTGGCATGATCGCGGGAATCGGGTTGGATCAAGGCGAAGATACAGCCGGCCATCGGATCAAAATGACCCAACAATTCGTCAATACGACCGTCGGAACGAAGGAAGGAGTAGTAAAAGGATATTTTAACCTGACTAATGAGGGTTCCAATATATTCGAGATCATTAGAAGAACGTCAACCAGAACCGACCGCTCTCCGTACTATACGCATTTGAAGGTAATTATCATAAGCGATAAGATCACCTCCACTTCCCAATTGATGGATTTAATGAACTTTTTTCAGCGGGATCATGAGATGAGACGAACCGTACGTGTCTATTTTTCCAAAGGGCCTGCGGGCGCCGTTCTCGAACACAAGACGGAAAATAAAGAGATTCCTGCCTTTAATATTTTTTATAAGTCCCGCAATCATTACAAAACGTTAGAAATGCCCCGCCAAATCACTTTGGGGGAGATGTCCGTTCATTTCTCTAATGAGCGCAGTTTCCTTGTTCAAGAAATTGATCTTACGAACGGATTCGCGCTGCACGGGGCTGCGGTCGTTTCAGGGAAAAAGAAGCGGCTGGCCGGTTGGTTGAATAACGAAGAAGTCTCAGGAATTAATTGGGTTTTGGGAACCCGGTATGGAAGTTATGGAGGCATCGTAACGGTAGTCGATAACAAAACAAAGAAAGAACTTGTATATGAAATTGACGATATCGAGACAAAAATCAAACCGATCGTGGAGGGAGGACGGATTTCATTTCTGGTTTCCATTCATTCCGAGGGACGGCTTGGGGAAGATTGGACTGTTAACGACGCCTTTGACGAAGATTTTATTAAAAAAGTGAACGAAATGGTCGCAGATGAAGTAAAGCGTATTGTCCGGCAAAGCCTCGCAAAAATAAAAGATGTTTATAAAGCGGATGTTGCAGGCTTTGGTGAACAATTAAGAATACAGAACTACAAGACATGGAAGCAGGTCAAGAATGACTGGGATGATGTATTTAGCCAATCGAACACGGAAGTGGAAGTGAAAATACACATTCGAGAGTTCGGGTCTAAAGGAAGAAAAGTCCCCAAGACGCCGAAAACATGAAAGAAAGTCTGCCCAAAGCCCTGCTTCATCGGCTCGGGCAGACTTTCGCTGTTTATTTGATTAACTCGACGTCAATCGACTTGCCGTCCACCGTATCGAATTCTATCGTCGTAGTCGAAGCGCTTGTGCTTGTGCTGATTACGCGCGCCTCGCTGCTGGCCTTCTTCAAACGCCAGACGCCGTTTAAGATGACGGTGTCCTTCTTCATCACGCTCGGATTAAGCACTCCGGTCAGCCGCAAATCGGGGTCCGCCACGCTCAGAACGACTTCGTTAGGACTTGGTGACTGAACCATCGCCATGATCGGGTCGCTGCTGCTTTGAATCAAACCTTGATTGACCGGCACACTGCTGTTAAATATGGCGTATCCGGTAACTTCCTTGCCTGATGCCGTGTTTTTCACAATATGCGCATGGCTGTTTTTTTGCAAAACGATGTACTGCGTATTGGTCGCGAATGCGGCCGTCCCTTGGGCGCCAGCCCCTACGAGAATGGCATATTCGTAGCCGGAAGAACTTGGCGCAGGGCCGTGATTGATATAGGCGGTCGTGTAAGCGCCGGACGTATTCTTCGTACCCGCGCTGTTCTTGGAGCTTTGCACGCCACGTGTAATCACAGTGCCGGCGGCATTCGGCAGGACATATCCGTTGCCGTAAGGATCTACGATCCAGGCTGGGGTTGTGGTCGTGATGGTGCTCGCATAAGTTGCATATATGACTGAGGTTACGGAGTTATACCAGAATGGCGTCGAGCTGCTAGGCATATACGATTGGAAGAGGGTAGTTTCCGTATTGTGCGTGGAATCCGTGTTTTGAATATCCGAGCCTAAGCTGACAATTTTATCGCCAAAAAAGAAGACGGATTTGTTTGCTCTGAAACTTGAATCAAACACAGTATCATGCAATTTCATGGCGAAAAGTCCGTATTTGTTTTGGGACGAAACGCCTCCTACGAATGTGTTGTCAGTAAACAATCGCGCGCTGCTGGTTTTTTGGGCCAGCTCAGCTAGAGACAGGTGTTTCACTGTCGTTCCAGGCCAGCGGCTCCAATCCCATCCGGCATCAAGGTGAATACCGCTTTCGACGATTCCCGAAGTCCGTCCGTTTTGCAGAATTTGCATATTGCCGTAGTTTTGATACGCGCCATACACGTTTTGATTGCTGGCTGATTCGAAGTTCCACGCATATTTACTCCAGCCTTTGATTCCTACCAGACGGTCATTCACTCTGTTGACGGCCATTGCGCCGTAAGGCATGATCCAGATGCCTTGCGGATTCGCTTTCGGCGCGAAACCTGCCTTGGACAAGTTGTCTGCAAGCTGAAGGCCGCCGAGCGTATCCAGATACTCTACACCGTATGAGTCGGCTTGTTTGAACAGGCCTTGCAGCACTTTGGACTGCGGATCCCAAAGTCTTGTGAAGGTGGAGGCAAGTTCCGTGTCGACCGGGGTTTTGGACATGGCCAGATAGGCATATGCCTGTATTATCGTAAGCGGGCTGGTAGTATTAGGGAAACGTCCTGTCGCACCTACGGGCATGGTGTAATGATTAGATGCCAGCTCCAAAGTGAGCAGCGCTTTCTTGATGTTATTCTTTGCTTCGTCAGACAGGGCATAAGGAGTACCGCCCAAGAGGTAGGCGATCAGGGACGCTGCGCTCATCGCATGATCTCCGTATGCGTTCAAATAGACGCCGCGGTGATGGAACAGCGTTCCGTCAGGCTTGATCGTATCGGCAAACCCAGGCGCGATTTGCAGCGCTTGTTCATAGAGGCCGACGAGGCCTTTCATGTACTGAACTTTCTTCGGCGTATGATCCATGCCCAGAACGTAAAGCAGATCATACATGAATTTCGTTCGGATTTCGTCCGCTGTCGTCTCCTCATACACGGAATTATCGAATGTCTTCCCGAAGTTGGAGTACCAGAAGATCGTGTTAAGCTCCCGCTCGAAAATCCCTGCGGCCTTGAGCTCATTGCGCATGAGATAAACGGCATGGAAATAGCCGCTGTGCCTGTTTGCTTCATGGTCCTGCGTGCCGAGTGCGCTGCCTTCCGCCCAGCCTTGATCGTTCATATAATCGAGCACATCGATCACCTTTTGCTTGCTTGATGCATTGCCGTTGATTTTGTAATCAAAGACGAGCGGAAGAAGCACCGTTTGGCTGACATGATCACCGAATTTAAGCGAGTGCGGGTCTGCGTTGGCATATAGCGCTTCTCCGGTTATCGTCCCGTCGGAGTGTCTGACGATATGCAGCGAGTTGTAGGCGGCAAGCCCCGCTTGAATGAATCCTTGGAGAGCGTCGTACCTCATTTTGAGCGGCCCGGTTAGCCCTGCATAGGACAGTGCATCGCCATAAACCCACTTCTCGTAGCGGCTTGAGATCGCATTGAATGCGTCGATTTCTTGCTGGGTAATTGTCGATGGGAGGGGGAGCGTCGGCTGTTGTTGGCTGTAGAAGTAGACATTATCCCACGAGCTTTGGCCGACATTAAGCCCAGGCTTGGGCATCTGATAGTCTGCGGACCTCGCGGTTACCATGAATGAGGCGAATTCCAAGTTGTCGAAGTAAAGGTTCCCGGACGGTACCGAAGCGGGCGGAACGATCTGCATGGCCTCAAGCGCTTCGTTGATGTTTTGCGTATACGCCGGATTTTTGCCCTCCTCCCTGAACTTGACCCAGACGGCCCGCCACCCCTTGAAGTTCAGATTCACTTTGAAGGTATAGTGGTAGATGCCGCTATTGATTTCTGCCGTTTTGCCGAAGTTGAACGTCACGTGATCGTTCACCGGATTTTCGTTATAAATCCATAATTTCATGCCGCCGTGCTTGACGTTGGCTGCGGCCAGATTGGCAGGCTGCGTGTCACGCAGTTTGGAGCCGTTCGACCATGTCCAGTGCAAGGAGCGGCTTCCATGCTTGAAGTGCTTGCTGGACAGATTCGCCGTTCCGCCGTTTTCCGTGCTCCAGGTAGAGGGCAGGGAAGACGCTTCGAACGATTCCGTCATGGAATAATTGTCGGCGGCCAGTGTACTGCCGGGATACGCCCCCAAGCTGGATGCTAGAAGCAGCGCCGCTGCCAAAAGCCGAATGCCAAGCTTTTTTCCATTTCCTAATGTTAAGTCCACATCAATTCCTCCTTACATTTTTTTATGCCTTTGGCTCTTCTGCCAAGGGAAAGTCGCTAAGCTATCACCTCCTAAACTTACCTTGATTATCGGAAAACAGTTTTCAAAATATTATAAAAATTCTAAAATAGCAAAAAAATACATAATTCTACCTAAAAATAGGACGGACGAACTAGCTGTTTTAGGCACGACAAAAGGCACCCCTCGGGGTGCCCTTAGTCCTAATATCCATCCGTACGCTGTCCGGAGTGCTCCGCCAGCTCGGCTCCTTCTTGGGCAGAGGATGAGCCCAAATGGGCGGTCTCGGCCTGAGCGCGGGAGAGCGCATCAGCGACCCGCTTGCCATAGTCGCGATCCGCATTCGTGAAATGGGCAATCATCTTCTCCTGGATATGCGGCTTGCACACGTTGAGCGCCTCGGCCAGGTTCAAGATCAGATCCTCGCGTTCCCACTCCTCAAAGCTGCGGTAGGTATCTCCCGCTTGCCCGAAATCGTTGGTGCGGCTCAGCTTCTCGCGGACAAGCTTGGCTTGGTAGGCCGGCTCATGCTCCTTGCCGGAAGGGACCGCTTCTACGAGCCCGCCCAGTGAAGACGGCTCGTAGTTGACATGCGGGTTCTGCCCGGAAGCTCTGTCGACGACAAAAGCCATCTGTCCGTCCCGTTGGTTCGTGGCGACCCGGGTTTTGGGCGCGTTGATCGGCAGCTGCAAATAATTGGTGCCTACCCGGTGGCGTTGGGTGTCGGAGTAAGAGAAGGTTCGGCCCTGCAGCAGCTTATCGTCCGAGAAATCCAACCCGTCTACAAGAACCCCCGTACCGAAGGCCGCCTGTTCCACCTCGGCGAAATAGTTGCCGGGGTTACGGTCTAGCACCATTTTGCCTACAGGTAGAAAAGGAAACTGCTCGTGATCCCACAACTTGGTAGGATCCAGCGGATCAAAGTCGAGTTCGGGATGCTCGTCATCGCTCAAAATTTGCACGCAAAGTTCCCATTCCGGAAAATCCCCG
Source organism: Paenibacillus sp. FW126-R14 (assembly GCF_058789495.1). NCBI lineage: Bacteria > Bacillati > Bacillota > Bacilli > Caryophanales > Paenibacillaceae > Paenibacillus > Paenibacillus sp. FW126-R14. Next base: position 74,849 of record NZ_JBYTBS010000024.1, read on the forward strand.
CGCTCGATAGCTTCATACAAATCCTGCGTAGCATGAGAAGTATTCTTGGCTTGAATATGCTCGGCTTCCTGCTGTGTCAGGTTTTTCATGCCTTGCTTCAGCGGCTGCCAGTGGTATTTGACCAGAACGGCTTCTCCTGCTTGGTTGACCCACTTGTACGTGTTCACACCTGAGCCCTGCATTTGCCGGTAGTTGGCCGGAATGCCCCACGGGGAGAAGAGGAAGGTGATCATGTGCGTGGCCTCAGGGGAATTCGAAACGAAATCGAACATTCTCTCCGGGTTGGACAGGTTGGTGACAGGATCAGGCTTGAAGGCATGGACCATGTCAGGAAATTTGAGCGGATCGCGAATAAAGAAAATTTTCAAGTTGTTGCCGACCAGGTCCCAATTCCCATCTTCCGTGTAAAATTTAGTGGCGAAGCCGCGCGGATCGCGCAGCGTTTCCGGTGAATGGCCGCCGTGAACGACCGTTGAGAAGCGGACAAAGACAGGCGTTTGCTTGCCGGCTTCTTGAAACAGTTTGGCACGCGTATAGGTGGCAATCGGCTCGTTGCCGACTTTCCCATAAGCTTCGAAATAGCCATGAGCCCCGGCGCCGCGGGCATGCACAACCCGCTCGGGAATGCGTTCCCGGTCGAAGTGGGAAATTTTTTCGATGTAGTGGTAGTTTTCCAGTGTGGATGGCCCGCGGTTTCCGACCGTTCGAATATTTTGATTATCCGAGATGGGGTGGCCTTGCCGATTCGTTAACGTCATGTCTTGATTGTCCATATCCATTGAGCGGTATACATCCTCCTTTGGTCAATAACAGTAACTTTTGCGGATTCATGGAAAATTATTCTGGTCTTTAAGTTGAAAGCGTCCGGCTGAACGGTACAGGAGGTTTCAACACCTTGTATGGCGAATGAATAAGGGATGTTTCAAGATTAGCGGAGGTGGCAGGATGAAGGCGCTATTTATTGGAGGAACAGGAACAATTAGTTCGGCAATTACGAAGCAGCTGCTGGAAAGCGGATGCGAACTTTATTTGCTCAATAGGGGTACAAGAAACGAATCCTTACCGGCAGGGGCCAATCTGCTGACTGCAGACATCCGGGATGAAGAACATGTCGCCAGTCTAATTGAACATTTGGAGTTCGATGTCGTTGCGGATTTCATCGCGTTTGAACCGTCTCAGCTGGAAAGAGATTACCGCTTATTTCAAGGCAAAACGAAACAGTTCATGTTCATAAGCTCAGCTTCTGCGTACCAAACGCCGCTGTCCGACTATAGAATTACGGAGGGGACGCCGTTGTCCAATCCGTATTGGGAGTACTCGAGGAACAAAATTGCCTGTGAGGAATATCTGATCAAGCAATATCGCGACCATGGCTTTCCCATTACGATCATTAGGCCGAGCCACACCTACGATGAACGCTCTATACCGCTTGGTGTGCATGGAAGCAAGGGCAGCTGGCAGGTTGCCAAACGCATGCTGGAGAACAAACCCGTTATCATTCACGGAGACGGAACTTCGCTGTGGACGATGACGCATAATAGCGATTTTGCTAAGGGCTTTATAGGTCTCATGGGCAATCTTCATGCCATCGGGGAGTCCGTGCAGATCACTTCCGATGAGACGCTGACCTGGAATCAAATTTATGAAGCTATTGCCGGCGCGCTAGGGGTCAAGCTTCAGGCGGTCCATGTTTCATCTGAATTTTTGGCGGCATGCAGCAAAGAGAATTATAGAGGCGGCTTGCTCGGAGACAAGTCGAATTCCGTCGTTTTTGACAATGCGAAGCTGAAAAGGCTCGTTCCCGAATTCGTTGCCACGACCCGGTTTGATCAAGGGATTAGGGCAACGGTTGCCCATATTCTGGCTCATCCTGAACTGCAAAGAGAAGATCCGGAATTCGATCAATGGTGTGACAGAGTAATCAATGCCTTAGATGCAGCCGCTAAGGCCATACTGGAATAAGGCAAGCACCAAGAGGAGGAACAAATGAACATATCGGTTGATATCAAAAACAACTCCAAAGTCGCTATCGTGGAAAGCAATGACATCCTCATCAGCGACGTGCAGGGGGCACTGGACTTAATGGCTTCTGTTCGTTATACGGAAGAATGCCATAAAATTGTGATAAACAAATCAAACTTCACCGAAGATTTCTTCGAGCTCAAAACCCGGCTTGCGGGTGAAATTTTGCAGAAATTTACGAATTACCAGGTGAAAGTCGCGATTGTTGGGGATTTTGACGTGTACGACAGCAAAAGCTTGAGGGACTTTATCTACGAATGTAATCAAGGCAAGTCCATCTTCTTCCTCAAAGACAGAGGGGCTGCGATTGAAGCCCTGCACAATGCGGATTAAGCTGGATGCAGGTTTATGCAGCGCAAGAAGAAAGCACCGTTACCTCTTTTGGAGGGAGCGGTGCTTTTTTGATGCGCCATTTTTGATCTGTTTCTGCTTGACAATAAATAAAAACCGCTTTATATTTAACCTAATAGTTAAATAACTAAATGGTTAAATAACTATGTGGTTAAGTTCAAGTTGTGGTTTTGATTGTTAAGCTATCTTTTATTGGGAAGTTGGTGGGATGAAGGAGACGGTTTGGAGAAAATGTTTGTGACGTGCCGCAAAAGTATATGGCTTTGTTTTTTAACGCTTATTCCCTAAAAAAAATTGAAGGTAGGTAATTTAATTATGGCAGTCGTCTTATATATCACAGCAAATCCGAATGATCATGAAACATCATATAGCATGGCAGTAGGAAAAGAATTCGTTCAGGCTTACCGATCCGCAAATCCGAATGATGAAGTTATCCATCTTGATCTATATAAAATGGATATCCCAGAACTTGATGCCGATGTTTTTAGCGGTTGGGGCAAGCTTGGGGCGGGCACTGTGTTTGATAAATTGAGCGTTGCAGAAAAAATGAAAGTAGGCCGTCTGGTTGAACTGGTTGATCAATTCGTTGCTGCAGATAAGTACATATTTGTAAATCCGATATGGAATTATTCATTTCCGCCCGTTATGAAAGCATACATTGACTCTATTTGCGTTGCAGGTAAAACTTTCAAATATGTTGCCGGTAAAGGCCGGGTTGGTTTACTGAGAGATAAAAAGGCGGTTCACATTCAAGCAAGTGGAAGTGTCTTATCGCCTGGTTCAGCTCTTGCGGACTTTGAAATGGGGCATCGCCATCTGAATGCCATTATGGAGTTTTTTGAGGTTCCCAGCTTTGAGAGCATCTTCGTTGAAGGAATGGCCGTAGATCCCGATTGCGCGTTAGCGATTAAGGAAAATGCGGTTCAACAAGCGCGCGAAGTTGCTCGGAGCTTCTAACTATAGGTATCTCTGCTTGACATTAGATAAAAGTCTACCTAAACTTAAACGTATGGTTAAATATAACGATGAGATATTAAATGATGTTTTCCAAGTGCTTTCTGATCCGACGAGAAGAGAAATCATAAGACGTTTAGCCGTTGGAGAGATGACAGTCATGAATTTGGCTAAGCCTTTTGAGATGTCGCTGCCAGCCGTTTCTAAACACCTGAAGGTGTTGGAGAAGGCTGGTTTAGTTTCAGTTCGAAAGGAAGGAACGTATCGATATTATTATCTAAATCCAAATGTAGTGGACAATGCTCACGAGTGGTTAATGGACTTGAGGAAGTTTTGGACTGCGCAAGTGTTTAACCTTGAACATTTTTTGGATAATCAATCTAAAGAAGACTAACGGAGGCACTATTCATGATATCAATGCAGGATGAAAAATTTTTCCTTAAGCTTCATCACGTATACAACGCGAGCAAGGAAAGAGTGTTCTTGGCTTGGACGAAGGAAGAACAGCTGAAGCAATGGTGGGGGCTGGTGGGTTTTACGACGACAATTGGACAAATGGACGTTTCAGTTGGCGGGAAATACCTGTTTCATATGAAAGCCCCGAATGGCAAGGTTCATACGTTAGAAGGCCGATATGTTGAGATCGTTCCGCATGAAAAGCTATCGTTTACTTGGAAGTGGTTGAATGAAGGAGACGATTCGGAGGAAACGCTTGTTACGATTGACTTTATCGGTAAGGACAATAAGACGGAGCTTGTGATTACGCATACGGAGTTCTCCACGATGAAGGAAGCGAAAAAACACAATAATAGTTGGACAAATTGTTTAGAAGGCGGCTTATGCAACTATTTTAATTGACGTGTAAGCGCAGAGGGAACTGCAGGGCGTTATTTCACCGAAAAAAGGCTTCTAAGCCGGCTAAGGGAAACTAGAGTCCGCTATTTCATCGTTTTGAGAGATAATTGAACATTTTGGTGAAATAAGACCCTCTAGTTCCCCTCCATCGCCGGAAATTCTGCTTCTCTCCTAAATAAGGGAATGGAGTTCCCTTCAATCAGGTGGATCCCTAGATCAAGTTGCGGGGTACCCAGAAATTTTACTTAAAAATCAAAATTATCCGGATCCGGTCCGACGCGGCGATTCTCGTTCAATGCGTCGATGCGAGCCATCTCCTCATCGCTTAACGTGAAGTCGAAAACGTTGGCATTCTCGATAATCCGATGCTCTTTGATCGATTTCGGGATCGTCACGATGCCGTGCTGAAGATCCCAACGGAGAATCACTTGAGCGACCGATTTGCCGTGTGTAGAAGCGATCTCGCCAAGAACAGGATGGTCAAGCAGTTGGCCCTGCATGAGCGGAGACCATGCTTCCAATTGAATGTTCTGCTCTTTGCAGTAGCTCAGAAGCTCTTGCTGCGATAGCAGCGGGTGAAGCTCCACTTGGTTGACCATAGGCTTGATTTCCGCGTCTTTCAGCACATCTTCAAGATGATGGATTTGGAAATTGCTGACGCCGACTGCTTTCACGCGGCCCTCTTTGTACAGAGTTTCCAAAGCCCGCCATGCTTCTTTATATTTCCCTTTCACCGGCCAGTGAATGAGATACAGATCCAAATAGTCCAGTCCCAGCTTGGCTAAGCTGGCCTCATAGGCGGCAATTGTCGACTCATAACCGAGATCGGCGTTCCACACCTTGGAGGTTACGAAGAGCTCCTCTCTGGCGAGGCCATTTTCTTGAAGCGCTTCGGCAATTGCTTGTCCGACGCCTGTTTCATTGGCATAGACGGCTGCAGTGTCAATGCTGCGGTAGCCGCTACGGATCGCCGATTTAACCGAGCTAATGACCTCGGATCCTTCTTCTACTTTGAAAACACCCAGCCCGAACCAAGGCATCTGGATGCCGTTGTGCAAGGTTGTTGTGGATTTTAAATTGCTTGCTGTCATGATCGTTGTTTCCTCCTCGTAAGCATGAATCAATCCCATCCGTATGATGCCACCAGTGGGTAAATGTTATTATGAACCTCCCGACCGCAAATGGATAGTACGCACTTTTTAGTTATATAGTTACAAAGAAGTAAGTTAGGCTTGCGTCAGTTAAAATTGAAAATAGATAAATGTGCTCTGCTCATGCTTATACATGAGTACAAGAACGACGATAAAAAGGGTGTAAATTGCCCCTCGCAGGGGAGAAGGAAGCCACTTATGCCATGCACTCGAAACTTGTTTGTAATTTTTAAGAAGCAAATGTTCTAAAATGTGTAGGATGATTAAAAGCAAAATAATTAGCCAAAAATGTCTGACCCATGCCGGAAAAAATAACGCCTCAGGAAATGTTAGCATTTTTCTCATCAGAACCAGGGCGTCGGTTAAACTTTCTACTCGAAATAGCACCCAGCCTAAACAAGTTAATGCAAAAAATGCACAAATCGACAAAACTTTATAGATCCAAGAGTTATGCCGGTCTTGTAGTCCCATCCGATCCAGCAGCACGACCCAAAGTTTATGTCCGATCAAAAGCCCGCCCTGATACATCCCCCACGCGACAAAAGTCCATTTACTGCCATGCCAAAGCCCTGATAGTGACATCGCTGCAAAAAGACTAGCATATTGACGAAGCTTGCCGAAACGGGATCCCCCAAGTGAAATGTAGATGTAATCTCGAATCCAGCTGGATAGCGTAATATGCCATCGCCGCCAAAATTCCGTTGCATTTCCGCTCAAATAAGGAGTAAGAAAATTCGTGGCTAAATGCAAGCCGAATAAATGACCTATGCCTACTGCCATATCGCTGTAACCCGAAAAATCAAAATAGATCTGAAAGGCGTAAAGAAAAGCTGCCGTCCACCCTTCAGCCCCATTGAGCCACCCAGGATGAGCAAAGAAACTGTCGCAATAAGGTGCTAGATTGTCTGATATGAACACTTTTTTGATGAGTCCAAGACTAATAAAGAAGACACCGATTCTCATATTCTCTAAATTAAAGCGTATTTCAGCCAGTCGTTTTATTTGAGGGAAGAACTCTGCCCCTCTCATGATGGGTCCCGCAATCATATGCGCAAAAAACATGATAAACATCCAGAATCGTAAGATAGATGTCTCAGGCTCAATCTTCCCTCTATGCACATCGACTAAATAAGCGATAAGTTCAAATGTGTAGAACGAAATGCCTAGAGGCAGCGCCAGGTTCAACCATTTCTCATCGAGCGAAACTAAGGATATGGAAAGAACACGTTCTAATGATTTTAAGAAGAAAGCCGTGTATTTAAAGAAAATAAGGTTGGATAGAGATAGGATGATACCCAGCCATAGAAAGAAAATGGCGTTCTTTCCCTTCATGCATCTGGCGCAAATAAATACAATCGCAGAAACGACGCCGAAGAGAAGTAAATATTTTATACCTACAACCGCATAAAAAAGGATATTAGCAACCGTTAATAGCGAAAGGCGAGCCTTCGGAACGGCATAAAACAAGATCATAGTTGCTATTAGCAGAAAAGCAAACTCTGGTGTATTGAACATCATAATTTATGCCGCTCCTCTGATTGGAAAGCATCCCATACCAACCTTGCAAGTACATGATAGCCCTCAGGCATAAAATGCGTGTGGTCTGTAAATAGTTGATCAGGAATGCTGCCCTCGAGATTGAGAAAGTTTATGGGCTGAGAAACGAGAAAATCGTTTAATGTTTTTAAGTTTTCTTGGTACCCTTTTCTTCCCGTTAAATCCTTCATTAAGCTATGATTAGTTCCGGTCATGACAAGCAAGGTATCCTTCGATTTCTGATGCTCGATTATTTTGTTAAGGAAATAGACGTCTACATTTCTCTCGGTTAAATCGAGAGGGGCATCCGAGAAAGATTTTTTAATTTCCGGCTGCTCCAAGTAGCCTTGTATATCTTTCTCATACCAAGGTTCTGAAGGGCCAAGCTCATCGCTCGCAATTACTCCGCTTGTTTTCCGATTCCATTCATCCTGCACAGTTTGATTTAAATAATCTTTATAAGAAAATAACTGGAAGTAAGGCAGGATAACGTTTTCAATCCCATTTTTAACTTGTTGATAAGGTTTAGCGGGCGGCGCTCCATTAGATGAAATTGGCAGCAAGTGTTGATAAGCCTGAGCATCCATAGATCGAAGATCATCCATCCACCAAAATAAGGCCGTTTCATTCGTATCACGAGAGACAAAACTCGCATAGCGCACGTTGAAAATCAGACGATCAGTGGAGATGCCGTAATCATCTAGCAGCAGCAGCATCGCGTAGATATCGCCGATCTGTGAAGCCGGTAAAGATAAATTATAGATTTGCTGTGTCTTCCCGCCGGCAAGTTCTTTTTGAATGAAAGCATTGAATGTATCATCCGACTTCCCCGGACTGCCATAAAAGACGGAATCGCCTAAGATAACGATGTAATCCTGTAATTTTTTTCGATCGATATCTCTTTTGATCTTATCGAGTGCAACTTTCAGATCGTTCCGATTATCTAATATTAATTTGTAAGATAATCGGTAATGATAGATTTCATCTATCGGAACTGCAAAGGGTAGGCAAATATCAAGAATAAGTAGAAACAATACGATAAAAAAGCTCGATCTTGGAATTTTCCCCATAAATTTTGCGATTAAAATAATGGATGATCCTCCTTGCTCATGATTACTTTCAAATCTCTCTACAGGGTAAGTATAAACCGGATAGGATAATTTTGGGAATACCATGGGAGGGGTTGGAAGAATTGTTGTTTGGTTAGGGGGATATAAGGGGAAAATTACCTCTGATTTGACTGCGGAGGCTTGTCAGAACAATTTAATAGGAAAAACTCCTGCTTTTTGCGCCGAGTTCATGAGAATCCTCAGAATCCGGTCAAATTAACAGGAGTTTTTTCTTCTATATCCCTATGAGGTCAGCTTTCAAGCAAAATAGAGGGAGATTTTCCATTCATCATCTATCGCGCATCTCCGTCATTTTTAAGTGATCCCGTATTCCTCAATCTTACGGTACAAGGTCGTTCTCCCGATCTTCAATCGGGCGGCCGCCTTGCTGAGATTCCATTCCGAGGCCGTCAGCGCCATCCGGATGGCCCGTATTTCCGCTTCCTTCAGCGTTAGCGGACGATCGCCGCCGGATGCTTCGCGGTCACATTCACCCGCAGCTTCGAACATCAGATGCTCCGCGTCAATCGGCTGATCTCCGGCGAGAAAGACGGCCTGCATCAGAATGCCGCTTAGCTCTCTGATATTGCCCGGCCAGCTGTACGCCAGCAGTTTGTGCTTGGCTGCTTCCGTGAAGACGGCGCAGTGCGAAGCATGCTTCTGGAGCAAGTGAAGGGCCAGCGTCAGGAGATCGCTCCTTTCCCGTAAGGCAGGCAGGGTAATGGGGATGCCCTTCAGCCGGTAGTACAGATCGGCCCGGAAGGAGCCGGCCTTCACCTCTAAGGCCAAATCCTTGTTCGTTGCCGCAATGACACGGAGGTTAACCGCTTTGCTCTTCGCGCTGCCAACAGGCGTGATGACTCCCTCCTGGAGCACGCGTAACAACGCGGCTTGCGCTCGAAGAGGCATATCGCCGATCTCATCGAGAAAAATAGTGCCTTTATGCGCAGCCTCGAATTTCCCGATATTGCCGTCCTTGTTTGCGCCAGTGAAAGCGCCGCGGGCATAGCCGAACAGCTCGCTCTCGACCAGGCTGTCGGGGATGGCGCTGCAGTTGAGCGCAATGAACGGCTCAGCCGACCGGCCACTTGCGGTATGGATGGATTGCGCGAACAATTCCTTTCCGACGCCGCTTTCGCCTAATAGCAGGACCGGAAAGTCGGAGGCTGCAGCCCTCTGAGCCAGCTCTTTCTTCTGCACGAATGCCGGGCATGTACCGACAATATCCCTGAATGCATACAGATGCTGGCCACTTCCCGTTGTTCCCGTTGTTCTCCGAATCGAGACGGACTGCCACAGCTTCTGATGCTCATTATGAATGGTTTCGACGGCAAAGCCATCCAGCTTCGGAAATGCTTTGCCGATCGCATCACTGCCCAAAATGCGCATCGCTGCGTGATTCGCCCGAAGGATGCGGTTATCCCGGCTGAGCGAGAGCAGCGGCAAAGGGTGATGCAAGGAGGAGTGCTCCAGTTCTCTTAGGGTAATGAGATGTTCTTTCTTCGATTCTTCCAGCAATAGTTTGTTCTGCAGAGATTGGGCCGCCAAACAGGCAAGCGTATAGGTATAGGCGTGGTAATGTTCTTGCTTGCCGCTAATATTGACGATCCCGATGAGCTCGCCGGTTGTGTTGAAGATGGGGGCAGAGGCGCAGGTTAAGAAGTGGTTAGAGTTAAAATAATGCTCTTCGGCATGCACGCGCACAGGCTTTCTTTCGGCAAGGGCGACGCCGATGGCATTCGTTCCTTTGCGGTGTTCGGCCCAATTGGCGCCTACCTGCAGTTGAACCGCCAGCGCCCGGCGGGAGAAATCGATATCTCCGGCTGTGTGAATAATGGTGCCTTCCGCATCGATCAGCAGCGCCATCTGGCCGGACCGCTTGATATCGTCGTGCAGGTGCTCGAAGATTTGCTCGGTGAACTGTATCGTTTGCTCATTTTGCTTCAGGAGAGATTGCATGTGATTTCCGGATAAAATGTCATCGTCAATGGGGTCGGTGGGCATTAAACCAAATTCGTGGCAGCGCTTCCACGATGCTGCCGCTGCTTCTGATAAAAAGTTGTTTTCCACGGATAGCAAAAGGTACACCTCCATTGCAATCGGTATCTTACCCGATCATACCATAGTTGCTTTTATTAATGGAGAGCTGAACAAAGAATGTCCCAAAATGAAACACATTCGTTGTTCCAAAGTGGAACAGCTATCGTCATGTACGCAGCCTAGCTCCTTTGCGTAACGGGATTTCGCCTGTTGGCACGATTATTGCTTATCTATTTATGTAATCCATTTTAAGGAGGCTGAGCTTCATGATTTATGCACAACCTGGACAAAACGGATCCCGAGTAACTTTCAAAAAACGGTATGAAAACTTTATTGGCGGAGAGTGGGTCGCGCCTGTTAAAGGCCAATACTTTGACAATCCGTCGCCTGTTAATAATCGCGTTTTCTGCGAGATTCCACGCTCTACCTCGGAGGATATCGAGCTGGCTTTAGATGCGGCACATGCTGCGAAGGATGCATGGGGGCGTACGTCGGTTGCCGAGCGTGCGACTGTGTTGAATAAAATCGCCGACCGCATGGAAGCGAATTTGGAAATGCTGGCGGTTGCCGAGACCTGGGACAACGGCAAGCCGGTTCGGGAAACGCTCGCAGCCGATCTGCCGCTGGCGATTGATCATTTCCGCTACTTCGCAGGAAGCATTCGCGCCCAAGAAGGTACGCTCAGCCAATTGGACAACAATATGGTGGCTTATCATTTCCATGAGCCGCTGGGTGTCGTCGGCCAGATTATTCCGTGGAACTTCCCGCTGCTCATGGCAACCTGGAAGCTTGCCCCGGCGCTTGCCGCCGGCAATGCCGTCGTCCTGAAGCCTGCCGAGCAAACACCGGCTTCCATCCTGGTGCTGCTTGAGCTCATCCAAGATATACTGCCGCCAGGCGTCGTCAACGTCGTAAACGGCTTCGGGCTTGAAGCGGGCAAGCCGCTTGCCTCGAGCAGCCGAATCTCGAAGATTGCCTTTACCGGCGAAACGACGACGGGCCGCTTAATTATGCAATATGCTTCGCAAAATTTAATTCCCGTCACCCTGGAGCTGGGCGGCAAGTCCCCGAACATCTTCTTTGAGGATGTGCTTGCCCGGGATGACGCATTCTTCAACAAAGCGCTCGAAGGTTTCGCGATGTTCGCCCTCAATCAAGGGGAAGTGTGTACCAGCCCTTCCCGCGCCCTGATTCAGGAGTCGATTTACGATCAATTCATGGAAAGAGCTCTGAAGCGGGTCTCTGCCATCACGCAGGGCAACCCTCTGGACACAGCGACCATGATCGGGGCGCAGGCTTCTACCGAGCAAGTTGAGAAAATTATGAGCTATATCAGCATTGGCACGCAGGAAGGTGCGGAATGCCTGATTGGCGGAGACAGGGCGAAAGTGGAAGGGGAGCTTTCCGAAGGCTATTATATTCAGCCAACCGTGCTGAAGGGGCATAACAAAATGAGAATCTTCCAAGAGGAGATTTTCGGACCTGTGCTTTCGGTGACGACGTTCAGGGACCAGGAAGAAGCATTGGCCATTGCCAACGACACGCTCTATGGCCTTGGCGCAGGCGTTTGGACGCGCGACATGAACACGGCCTACCGGATGGGCCGCAGCATCGAGGCCGGTCGCGTATGGACCAACTGCTATCATGCCTACCCGGCACACGCTGCCTTCGGCGGCTATAAGAGCTCGGGCATCGGCCGTGAGAATCACAAAATGATGCTGTCGCATTACCAGCAGACCAAAAACCTGCTCGTGAGCTACAGTCCCGATGCGCTCGGTTTCTTCTAAGAGAGCTTGGCGATGACAGAAGTGAGCAAGGTTATTGCTACGGATGCCGCTCTAGAGCTAATTGAAACCGTAAAGGCCAAACATGGACCCGTTATGTTTCACCAATCCGGCGGCTGCTGTGACGGCAGCTCTCCCATGTGCTACGCGCAGGGGGAGTTTCTGATCGGCGACAGCGACGTCTGGCTGGGCGACATAGGCGGCGCTCCCTTTTATATGAGCAAGCCGCAGTACGATTATTGGAAAAATACGATGTTGATCATCGACGTGGTTCCCGGCAGGGGCGGGATGTTCTCGCTTGAGGGCCCCGAGGGCCGGCGGTTTCTGACACGCTCAAGGATGTTTACGGAGGAAGAACGGCGTGCTCTAGGTTTATAGCGGAGGAGAGTAAGCGGTACGCACTAGCATTGAAAAAGAACTCAGCGATGCTCTCATCGCTGGGTTCTTTCATGTTAGCTTTTATCCACCATGGGGAGTCTAAATACCCACCCAATCCGCACTCCTAATGCGAATAGGTATATAGATCCAAATTAAGGCAGGAAAGGGAACCGAAGATGTTTGGCAGGACACCAAATCTTCCGGCAATCCCGGCCGGATTCAGGTAAGCTGGCGCCCGCCTCTTATCATGGAAATGAGCCTGAGCAGGTGAACTCCATGATTCAAGATAAGGAGGACATCAAATGGACAACGAACAGGCGAGAGAAGCAACGCGTCATTTTACAGTTACGGATGACCTATTTCGCTATCCAGGGATGGATATTTATACGCAAATGACGGTCATTCTATTGAAATGCTTTTCCTCAGAATCGAACATCCCCGAGCTGGTTGATCTCGCTAGGCTTGGCAGGATGAACCTTAAGCAGGCTACCAAAGCCATGCAAGACCTCGTCGAAATGAAAATTATTTCCCAGAAAATGTTTCGCCGGATGGTCGGCGAATTTCAGGACGATCGGCTCTCGTGGGCAGCCAAGGGCTTGCTTGCTTTTTGCAAAGAGCATCCTAAGATTGACATCAACGATCTTCTGGACCTGTCCAGCGCATCGGGTGAGGACGAGAGCAGCATACGCCGGGCACTGACGGAGCTGCACCAGTATGGTTACTTGGACGAGTACCCTGCATGGAGTCAAATTGCCAATTAGTCCAGTTAAATCCGATTAAAGGAAAAGACCGTCGGGGTTCTTTAAGAACCTAGACGGTCTTATTAAGGCGCTTTATGCGATGAGCAGCAAGCTCACGCTTTTCGCAACAATAAATACATAAAATACGGCGCCCCGATCAATGCCACCATAATGCCAGCCGCGATTCCATCCGGGTCGAGCAGATTGCGTCCGACGGTGTCTGCCAGAAGCAGGAGCCATCCGCCGATGAGAATAGCCACTGGAATGAATAGTTGATTCCGCGGTCCGACCAACGCTTTGGCGATGTGCGGAGCCATAAGCCCGATAAAGCTAATGCCGCCTGTGACCGAAACGGCCGATGCGGCAAGCGCTACGGCGGCGATAAGCAGCACGACACGCTCCTTTTCGACCGATACGCCAACTCCGATGGCGACAGGCTCGCTAAGTCCGAGAAGGTTTAATCGGTTTGCTTTGTACAAAGTGAACGGAATGAGCACGACGATCCACGGCAGCAGCGCCCAAATGAAAGGCCAGTCGGCTCCCCAAATGTTGCCGGCCAGCCATTTGGCAATAAAGTCCACCTTCGCACGTTCCGCAGACGAGATCACAACGATCATGATGCCGGACAGCGCCATCGAGAAGCCAATCCCCATGAGCACCAGCCGGACAGGCTGAAGACCCTCTTTTCGACGATACGAAAGCAGATAAATACAGGCTGCGGTCAGCAAGGCCCCGACGAAAGCGACCAGCGGAAGAAAATAAACGAAGGAGCCTGCTTTAACCGGGAAAAAGAGAAAGAAAACAGCCACGGCCACACCCGCACCGGAGTTAATCCCGATAATGCCGGGGTCCGCTAAATCATTTCGTGTAATACCCTGCAGAATCGCACCGGAGAGGGCAAGCGCCATACCGGCCAGCAAGGTGATCAAAATGCGCGGCAGCCGGATCGAGAAGAGCACGAATTCTTCTTTAAAAGTCCCCTGACCGAGCAGGGTAGGGAGCAATCTGTTGTAGGACAGCGACGAGTAGCCTAGCCCCATACCGATCACAATCGTAACGAGAATCAAAGCCAGCGCGCCGACTAGGAGCAAGCGTTGTTTTCTGAGCAGGGATGGATGAATCATGGGAAAGCTTTGCCTCCTTTGCGCACGATATACAGGAAGAAGGGTAAGCCCAGCATCGCGACAATAGCAGCCACAGGCGTTTCATAAGGCGAGTGAATGGTACGCCCAAGCGTATCGGCGAGCAACATGAACGTGCCGCCGAATACCGCGGACATCGGAAGGATGAACCGGTAATCGGTGCCCACGATGGCACGCACGATATGCGGTATCATCAGGCCGATGAAAGCCATGTTGCCGACAAGGGCAACGGAAGCGCCCGCCAGCAAAATAATGACGAAGAAAAGAACCGCTTTGATTTGCGCTGTTTTTTGCCCTAATCCCACAGCAACCTCTTCGCTTAAGCTCAGAATGGTCAGCTGTCTGGAGAGAAAGAGGGCGACCAGCGAACCGCCCGCGATAAAGGGGACGATCACTTTCAATTGGCTCCATGAGGTGCCGATTAATCCGCCCGATGTCCACATGGAAACATCTTTTGAGATTTTGAAATAAAGGCCAAGACCATCGGAAACGGCATATAAAAAGGCAGATACCGCAGCTCCTGCGAGCACAATGCGGATAGGCGAGAAGCCGCCCTTTTTCACCGCGCCGATGCCGAAAACCAGAAGCGCCCCGATGGCCGCTCCCAGGAAGCAAGCGAGCATGATGCCTAAATAGCTTGTTGATGGGAATAAAGCAATCGTAAAAGCTAACGCTGCGTTGGCTCCTGCCGTTAACCCCAGCAAACCGGGGTCCGCCAGCGGATTTCGAGTAATCCCTTGCATAATGGCACCGGATACGCCAAGTGCCGCTCCAACGAAAATCCCCGCGATTTCGCGGGGTAATCGAATTTCACGGATGATCGTAATCGTATCGCTTGCCGTGTGTGAAGTTAGTGCCAGCCAGACGTCGGAGACGGTAGCATCTGCTGCGCCGAACACCATTGCGACAACAAACATTCCCACAAACACAAGGAGCCCGAGAGCAAATTTATAACCAAATGAAATGGACTGCTTCATCCGAGAAGGCTCCTTTGCGATGTTATTTAAGCAAGTTTTTGATGAAGAAATCTAACTGGTATTCCAAAGTTACCGGATCATTGAAGTAGAAAACTTTAGCGTTAGCTTCATAAACGTGGCCGTTTTTTGCAGCCGGCGTATTTTTGTATGTCTCTGTTTGCTGGAAGGAGTTGTCCGCGTCCGGGTTTTTACTGAAAATGACGTAGTCGCCCATGAATTGCGGCAGAACTTCCGTAGACAGTGCATAGTAGCCTTCTTTCAAAGCCATTTCCTTCACTTTTGTAGGCATCGGCAATTTCATTTCTTGATACAGAATTTCGGTACCGCGACCCCAGTTGTCGCCGAAAACGTAAAGCTGTTTGTCAAAGCTCTCGATAACGGAAATGGTTTTATCCGCGCCGATTTTCGCTTTAATGTCTGTGCCTGCTTGCTGCGCGCGCTTTTTAAAGTCGTCAACCCAAGCTCTTGCTTCTTTTTCTTTGTTCAAAAGTTTACCGATTTCGATGTGTTGGGTTAAATAGTCGACTTTTCCGTATGTGTATGTAACCGTTGGAGCGATTTGTTTTAATTTCTCAATGTTTTTGACGTTGGAAAGACCGATGATGAGATCAGGTTTGAGTTCAATGATTTTTTCTAAATTTTCATCCGAAACTTCTTTCACATCTTTTAACGTTTTGTCGAAGTTGGGGTTCATTTTCGACCATGAATCCACACCGGCAAGGTTCACACCCAGAGACATGACGTTTCCTGCAAAAGAGGAAAGGACAATAACGCGCTGCGGATTGGCAGGTACTTCAATAGGGCCGCTTTCGGACTGGTAAGTGATCGTTTTGGAACCGGTTGAGGCTGTTGCAGCTCCCGTTGCAGCCGGCGTGCTGGCAGCTTCTTCTTTTTTAGGCGCTGCAGAACCGCATGCGCTAGTAGCTAGCACTAGAATGAAGAGCAGGAATGGCATGAGTATTTTTTTCACTTGAATAATCTCCTTTTAGTAAGTTGTATGTGATACACATTGGCTTATTGGTACGAGGATCTCTTCCGATCTCGGCATCAATCTGGAAAACCTGCTTGAGAACATCCGGCTGCATGACTTCCTCGCAGTCTCCGGCTTTGACGATCTCGCCGTCCTTCAGAGCGATGATATAGTCAGCGAAACGGGCGGCTTGATTCAAATCGTGGAGGACCATGACGATCGTCCGGCCTTGTTCCCGGTTCAATTTCTGCAGCAGCTCGAGCACCTCTAATTGATGGGCCAAATCCAGATAGGTCGTAGGCTCATCAAGGAAAATGATGTCCGTTTCCTGGGCAATGGCCATGGCAATCCAAACGCGCTGCCGTTGACCGCCCGATAAGGAATCGACAGGTCTATACTTGAAGTCTTGGGTTCCCGTCACCTCTAGCGCCCAGTCAATGGCTTCATAGTCCTGTTTCGTTAGCCGGCCAAAGCCGGTTTGATAAGGGAAACGGCCATAGGAAACTAATTCACCAACGGTTAATCCGCTGGCGCTTTCAGGCGTTTGAGGAAGGATTGCCATCTTCTTGGCCAGCACCTTCGTGTTTTCTTTGGAAATAAGCGCCCCGTCCAGAACAATGCGCCCGGACTGGTGAGGTATAATCCGGGTTGTCGCTTTCAGCAAAGTGGACTTGCCGCAGCCATTCGCGCCGATGATCGTCGTAATTTTCTTGTCGGGTATGGCGGCACTGAGATTTTTGACAATTGAGCGTTCCCCATAGCCAATGTTGAGTTCATCTATATACAGGCGAACCATGTTACACCTCCATGACATCGTCGATAGTGATAATCATTATCACTAAAAGGACTAAACATACTTTAAGGCAACAACATGAGGTTGTCAATAATTATTTGTTGTAAAAAGAAAATTTAAGACGTATATTTAATTGATAATGATAATCAATTTCATGGACGTGAGAAGGAGTGAATGGATATGGATGCTAAGGAACTATTTGATGTGACTGTCATCGGGGGAGGTCCGGCAGGACTTTACTCTGCTTTCTATAGCGGTTTAAGAGAAATGAAAACGAAGATTATTGAATACCAGCCGCAGCTAGGCGGGAAAGTGCATGTGTATCCGGAAAAGATGATCTGGGACGTTGGCGGTCATACGCCGCTTCCTGGTGCCAAACTCATCGAGAAGCTTGTCGAACAAGGCTTAACGTTCCAGCCGGAAGTCGTTCTCGGTGAGAAAGTGGAGTCGATCAGGCGCAATGAAGAAGGGATCTTCGAACTGCTTACCGCTTCCGGCACGAAGCATTGGTCGAAAACCGTCATTGTCGCGGTAGGCGGAGGCATTCTTAATCCGAAAAAGCTGGAAATCGAGGGTGCGCAGCGGTACGAGGTATCCAATTTGAATTACACCGTGAAGTCCTTGGAGCGCTTTAAGGATAAAACCGTCATCATTTCAGGCGGCGGAAACTCAGCCGTGGATTGGGCCAATGAGTTAGAGCCTGTTGCCGGCAAGGTCTATTTAACCTATCGCAAAGAAGCGCTCTCCGGTCATGAAGCCCAAGTGAAGCAGCTCTTGGAAAGCTCTGTCACTTGTATATTTAATTCCTCGATCTCCAAATTAATTGCCGGCACAAACCACGAAACAATCGAACATGTCCAGCTTGAGAACCACGAAACGGGAGAAATGTCGTACTTGAGCGTCGATGAAGTGATCATTAATCACGGTTACGAGCGGGATATGACCCTGCTTCAAAACAGCGAAGTGAAAATCGACATCGTAGACGATTATTACATTAAAGGCAGCGCGGCGAGCGAATCTTCCATCGAGGGCATTTATGCAGCTGGAGATATTCTTCATCATGAGGGGAAGGTCCATCTGATTGCCGGTGCTTTCCACGATGCGGCGAACGCTGTCAATAAAGCGAAACTGTACATACAGCCAGAAGCCAATAAGATTGCTATGGTTTCCTCGCATAATGAGGTTTTCAAAGAACGCAACCGGGAACTAGTGAAGCAAATGTTCAGCTAATCCGACTCTTAAAATTGGCTCGTTTGGGAATAATACCTCTCGTAACAGCAAAACGGATTGTTGACGGGAGGTTGCAAATTGAAGAGAGTCATGAGATTAGCCTTCACGCTAACCGCAGTACTACGCTTGCGGGCTGTGGCGCCAAGGACGGGCAGAAGGCGGGAGCGAGCGTCGCTCCGTCTGCTAAGCCTGCAGCCGAAATTACGATTGGGACCGAAGGGACGTATGCGCCATTCACGTTTCATGATAAAAGCGGAACTTTGACAGGCTTTGATGTCGAAATTGCCCAGGAAGCGGCCAAACGGAGCGGTCTCACACCGCGTTTCATAGAAACCAAGTGGGACGGCATGATCGCCGGGCTCGATGCGAAACGGTATGACATGATCGCCAACGAAGTGGCGGTGCGTCCGGACCGCTTGGAGAAATACGATATGTCCGACCCGTATATCGTATCCCGGGCGGTTCTTGTCGTTAACGCGAACAACAACGATATTAAATCGCTGGATGACTTGAAGGGGAAGAAAGTCGGTCAATCCCTCGACAGCAATTACCGGAAAATCGCGGAGGAGCACGGCGCGACGAACACCGTGGTAGAAGGCTTCAACCAAGCGGTCGATTTGTTGACTTCGGGCCGCATTGACGGGACGATCAATGACAGCCTTTCGTATTTGGATCTGAAGAAGCAGCGTCCGGACCTGCCGATCAAAACCGTCTACGAAGAGCCGAGCGCCACCAGCAACGGCTTCTTGTTTCGCAAGGGAAGCACCGATCTTGTGCAAAAGGTGAATAAAGCACTGGCCGACATGAAGTCCGACGGAACGTATTTGAAGATTTCGCAGAAATGGTTCAATAGCGATGTATCGAAGTAAAGGGACCGGCCTATGACAACTGAACGCACGGAGCGAATTATAGGAATCCTCAGTGATTCCTTTTTTCCCATTGTTAAGGCAGGCTTGGCCTACACGATTCCCCTTACCTTAATTACGTTTACATTAGGACTGATTTTGGCTTTCCTGACGGCGTTAGCCCGTTTATCCGATTTCAAGCCATTGGTGCTTATTGCGAAATTCTATGTCTGGGTATTTCGCGGCACGCCGCTGCTTGTTCAGCTGTTCATTCTTTTCTACGGATTCCCGAGTCTGGGGATTACGCTGGAGCCTTTTCCGACGGCGATTATAGGTTTTACCTTAAATAAGGGGGCCTACAGCTCGGAAATTATACGCGCCGCGATTCTTTCGATTCCCAAAGGGCAGAGAGAAGCCGCGTATTCGATTGGCATGACGAAGTGGCAGGCGATGCGGCGCATCATTCTTCCGCAGGCAGTTCGTGTCGCGATACCGCCGCTTGGCAACTCTTTTATCAGTCTCACGAAGGATACCTCGCTTGCGGCAACGATTACGGTCACGGAGATGTTTCAAAAAGGGCAGCAGATCGCGGCGGTGACCTATGAGCCGTTATGGCTGTACATGGAGGTAGCTGCGGTTTACCTGGTGTTCAGCACGGTGCTTTCCTATTTCCAGAGCAGTCTGGAAAGACGGTATGAACGCAGTGCAGCAACGTAGAAGGAGGGCTTGGGCATGATTCAGATCGAACAGCTGCAGAAGCATTTTCATGGCGTGGAAGTTCTGAAGGGGATCGATTTATCCGTTCCCAAAGGTACGACGACGGTCATCATCGGGCCCTCCGGCTCAGGGAAAACGACGCTGCTGCGGTGCCTTAATTTGCTGGAGATTCCAAGCGAGGGCAGGCTTGTCTTAGCGGATACGAGCCTCTCTTTTAGCGGCAAGCAGAGATTAAATCACGCCGCTTTGATGGCGATACGCAAACAAACGGGAATGGTTTTTCAGAACTACAACTTGTTTCCGCACTTAACGGCGTTACAGAATGTGATGGAAGGGCCTGTCATTGTTCAAAAGCGCCCCAAATCGGATGCCCGGAGCTTATCTTTGCAACTGCTGGACAAGGTCGGGCTGCGGGATCGCGCGGGCAGTTACCCGCATGAGCTTTCCGGCGGACAGCAGCAGCGCGTGGGCATTGCCCGTGCCATGGCTTTGCATCCGAAGGTTCTATTATTCGATGAGCCGACCTCTGCGCTGGACCCGGAGCTTGTAGGCGAAGTGCTGCAGGTTATGAAGGACCTGTCGGCCGAAGGGATGACCATGGTCATTGTGACGCATGAAATGGGGTTTGCCAGAGAAGTGGCCGATCAAGTCGTGTTCATGGACCAGGGGATCATTATGGAAAGAGGGACGCCTGAGCAAGTGTTTGAACTGTCAAATAACGAACGTACCATGCAATTTCTGAGAAAAATACAGGGAGGACCCAAGTTTACAAATTCCTCCTAACAATAGACGACAATTTTCCTCGGAATTCCCGAAAAATACTATAAACTTGCTCTCCTCACTTCGACAGATATTACAAGCCGGGTGTTGTACTATTTGAGTACATACATCTAGGAGGTGCCATGGTTGATAGATAAGAACATGAAGAGCAGGGCCGTTTGGTTCGTGAAGAGTGACATTGAGCGGGTTTTGAGGGATTTGGAAAGCGGAATCATTACTAGAGACCAAGCCATTGGCAGCTTGAATACGCTTTTTAACATCTCTTCCGGAATTGAAGATACGAAGTATATGCAAATGATTTGCAGGATTACTGCCTACATACGAACGACAAGCTTTTACGGTCAAATCAAGAAAATGTATGCGAATAAGCAGTTTCATGAACAGCCCGCGCCTGTACCCGTCCCTGAAGAGATACCGGCCCCTCCTATGAAGATGCTTGAGAAGATCGTTCGATAAGCATTTTACATGGTTTCTGTAGAAAAAAAGCCTTTCATCCGATTGGTAGAGACGGATGGAAGGCTTTTTATGAGTAGATAAGAAAATCCTTGACCGCCGAATGTTACTGCGTTGTGACGATGCTCTTGCGGTTCGCTTTGCCTTGCGGCAAGCCCGGCTTCGCTTTACGGTTGACCATATAAATGCTGACCGCAATTAAGACAAGCCCGAGGAGCAAATACACGGAGAACGGCTCGTGCAAGAACAAGGTTCCGCTTATTACGGATATCAAAGGGACTAAGAACGTGTATGAGGCAACCTTGCTGGCATCTCCGGAATGAACGAGTGTGAAATAGACGACCCAAGAAGCAGCAATTCCGAATACCGCTCCGAAAATAAGCCCTACGAGATAAGAGGCGTTCCACGTAATAGAGGACCACTGCTCTGTGCTGGAGCCCAGCGTCGTGAGAACAATGCCTCCGAGTATGCATTGAAAGGCTACGAGCCAGATGGAGTCTACGCGGTGGCTGACTTTTTTCACATAAATCGTGCCAATGGACCAGGCCAGCGATGTAATAAGCGCCAGTACGATGCCGAGGATAGCGACATGGCCGGATAAGCCTCCGGCGCTAACTGCGGCAACCCCGAGAAATCCGATAAGCAGTCCGAGAATTTTGACGGCGTTCATGGCTTCCCCGAGCCAGATCCAAGCCAAGATGCCTACAAGCACAGGCTGCAAATATACAATGACCGAAAATAACCCCGAGGGCATGTAAAGCAAGCCAATGGTCTGCAAAGCATAGAAAAGGATGACGTTGAACACCGATGAAAGCAAATAGACGGACCAATTAGCTTTCCAGCGGATTTGCTTCCACTTCGGGATATATAGACAAGCCAACAGTAAGCCGCCAATGAGCGTGCGCATGCCAGCGAACAGAAGCGGCGGTGTGTAAGCTAGCGCAATTTTGTAGATCGGCCAGGAAATTCCCCAGACAATAACCAAAAATGCGATCAGGCCAATCGTTTTAGAACGGGATAATTCCTTCATGATGTCGTATGTTCTCCTTTGATGTATTAAAGGTGTAGAAAAAAACCTAAGCTCCTATCATACGCCTCAAACTTGATGGAATCAAATGGGACTATCTTCCCTATAAATAGAAGGGGCTGCCCCAAGTAGATACATCTACGATTGGGACAGCCCACTCTTATTGGATTAATTGTTGGTTGGTAGATCCGTGAAAATGTGGAAGGTAACGCCGAACTTATCGACTACCTGGCCATACCCAGGGCTAAAATGCGTTTCTGTCAGCGGCATGATCACGCGTCCGCCATCCTCCAGAGCATGGTAGATCTGTCTGGCTTTCTCGATTTCTTTAATCGAGATACAGATGGTAACATTCTCGCCTTTCTGAACGGGCTGTCCCGGGAATGTGTCGGATAACATCAGACGGGTGTCGCCTACCATTAGCATCGCATGGCCGATAAGCTCTTTCGCTTCCTCAGGCAGAGGGAACTCGGGATTTGCCGGCATTTCGCCAAACGTTTGTGTGAAGACCAATTGGGCACCTAAAGCCTTCTCATAAAACTGAATAGCTTCCTTCCCATTTCCTTCCATGACTAGATAAGGGTCTAAACGTACTGTCATCATCGATCAGCTCCTGGGGCTCATATTAGTAGAAACAGGGTAAAAATGTGTACCTCTTATTATTACCATAAAACGCCTAAAAAATAAAGAACATATGTTCGAATTTTTATAAATTCATTGTAAATTATTGAGTCCGGCGCTGGAAGCTCACTCCTCTTGTGTTCACGCACGATTTTTGGCACAATAATAACTAGATGGTAGGCTTCGGCTGCTTAGTAGAACTTGGACTGTACGTGAAAGTCTTGAAAAGAGGAAAACAAATGAACAAAGGGTCCATTTATGGATTAACGTTTGACCAATTGGTTGCTTGGCTCGCTGAGAAAGGGTTCAAAAAGTCGCGGGCTTTGCTTGTTTGGGATTGGCTGTACCGGAAGCGCGTCACCGCCTTCTCGGAGATGACGGATGTGAAACAAGACTGCCTGCAGGTGTTGGAAGAGCATTTTGCCATCCAAACCTTAACAGAGCATTTAAAACAAGAGTCGGCGGACGGGACGATCAAATTTCTGTTCAAGCTGATGGACGGAAATCTGATTGAAACGGTGCTGATGCGGCATAAATACGGCCTGTCCGTTTGTGTAACGACACAGGTTGGCTGCAATATCGGGTGCAGCTTCTGCGCGAGCGGGCTGCTTGCCAAGAGCCGGGATCTCACCGCCGCGGAAATCGTGGAACAAATTATGAAGGTTCAGCTTCATTTGGACAGCAAGGGCGCTGACGAGCATGTCAGCCATATTGTCGTGATGGGGATTGGAGAACCTTTCGATAATTTCAAAAACATGGTGGATTTCATCCGCGTCGTCAAGGATCAGAAAGGGCTCGATATCGCTGCGAGACATATTACCGTTTCGACGAGCGGTCTGGCTGATAAAATTAGAGAATTCGCGGACTCCGATTTGCGAACGAACCTCGCGATTTCCTTGCATGCCCCGACGAACGAGCTTCGTACGCGGATCATGAAAATCAACAAAGCCATTCCGATTGAGAAGTTGATGGACTCGATTGAATACTACTTGGAGAAAACGAACCGTAGAATTACGATCGAGTATATTTTGCTGAAAGACGTGAATGACGGCCGGGAGCATGCTCTCCAGTTAGCCGAGCTGATCCAGCACATTCGCCAGCTTGCCAACGTGAATCTCATCCCGTACAATCCGGTGGATGAGCACAGCCAGTATCAACGAAGCGAGCGGGAGTCGGTGCGGGCTTTCTATGACACGCTGAAAAAGCAGGGCATCTCCTGCAGCGTCCGCTTGGAGCACGGCACGGACATTGATGCGGCTTGCGGACAATTACGAAGCAAGCAGATTAAGAAATCCACTGAGGACAACTTGGTTGCCCAGTAGAGAAAAGAACCTTCCATTCCACGTTTTGTGGGTTGGAAGGTTCTTTTATTTGATAAGAGGGAACTACAGGGCGCGAGCGACCAATGGTAAAGTCGTGTAATTTAGCAGGTGGAACTCCTGCTTGGAAAGGCAAAAGCCATGCCGCC
>NZ_JBYTBS010000025.1:0-93880 GCF_058789495.1 Paenibacillus sp. FW126-R14
CCCCAACCCCAACCCCGACACCGACACCAACACCAACGCCGGCACCAACAAGCAATATGACGATGTCGTTGGACGAGAAAATCGGACAGATGATCTTCGCAGGCATAGATGGATACAGCATGAATGCAAATACCCAAGCGCTGCTTGCAACGCGCCGCGTGGGCGGCATTATTTTATACAAGCCGAATATAAAAGATTCAAGCCAATTGACTTCGCTGGTGAATGAGCTGAAGCAAAAGAATGCAACGAATAAACTGCCGCTCTGGATCGGCGTGGACGAAGAAGGGGGCAGGGTGACACGCCTGCCGGACGAGATTAAGAAAACGCCGACGAATCAAGAGATCGGCAAGAAAAATAACAAGCAGCTTGCCTATAACGTCGGCAGCTTGATAGGTTCCGAGCTTCGCGCGTATGGGTTAAATGTCGACTTCGCTCCGGTTCTGGATATTAACAGCAATCCGAAAAATCCGGTGATCGGCGACCGTTCTTTTGGGGCGAGCTCTTCCCTCGTGAGCGGGCTGGGCATCCAAATGATGAAAGGACTTCGGGATCAGCAGATCGCCTCCGTCGTTAAGCATTTTCCAGGCCATGGGGATACATCCGTCGACTCGCATGTGGGGCTGCCTGTTGTACAGAACGATTTGAACAGGCTGCGCAAATTCGAATTGCTTCCCTTCGCGGAAGCTGTTAAGCAAGATGCAGATGCCGTGATGGTTGCCCATATTTTGCTGCCAAAGGTGGATGGCCAGAACCCGGCATCGATGTCGAAGCAAATCATGACGGACCTGCTGCGCAAGGAGATGGGCTTCCAAGGAGTGATCATGACCGACGACATGACGATGGGCGCCATCGAAAAAAACTATGATCTCGGCGCTTCCGCCGTGAAATCGGTGTTGGCAGGAGCGGATGTAATCATGGTCGGGCACGATTACAATAAAGTCGTCACGGTGATCGAGGCGCTCCGTAAAGCGGTTCAGGACAAGCGGATTCCGCAGGAAACGATCGATCAGAGCGTGGCGAGGATTCAGAAGCTGAAGCAAAAATATAAGCTGAAGGACGAGAGCGCAGGACCGGTCGATACCGCTGCCCTCAATAAGGCTGTACAGAAAGTACTGGATACGAAATAGCATACATGAAAAGAGGTGCCCTTAAGTCATGATCTGACTTGTGGGGCACCTCTTTTTGATTGCGCAGGGGAGAGGGCTAATACACAGGCGTGCCGCCGTCCAACAAAAATTTGGCATAAGCCATCGGATGATAGTAGGTTGCTTTCCATGCTTCCAGCATATTTCCTTCTCGAAAGCTATACCGCTGATCCTTGCCGTTGCATTCAATAAATAATGGATAGCCAGCGGTGGTAATCCCGACATCCAGTCCAAGATCCGCCAAATGCGGCAGATGCATGCTCAAAAACTTCGCTACCCGGATGGCGAAAGCTGTAATTTCCTCAAACACGGCAGACGGGTCAAGAGACGGGTACTCGGCTGCCAAAATATCTGTCAATGTCTTCACTTCGCCCCCCTGTGCGACATTGGTTAAGAAAAGCTTGCGGGAAGCGACCTTGGCGACGATCCCCGTCACGCCCCAATCGCCGGAAGCTCCGCGCTGCACCGCTATGCGCAGATCGAAAGGACGGCGGTCATAGGTAGCCAGAGGCAAACATTGCTGTACAAGATAGGCACGGCTTTGGATTTTGCGCAGCAGGGTTAAGGGCAATTGTTTGCGAAAGCGGACCTCCCGCCAAATTTTATTGTTGATTTTGAGTGTTGCGGGATAAATAAGCTGCCAGCCGCCGGGGGTCCGGTCCATTTTCATAACGCCGCGCCCGATGCTGGAGTTCGTAGGTTTAATAATGATAGAGTCATAGGCGCTCATCATGACTTTCATATTTTTGAGAGTAGCGGGGTAGGTGGCCGGCAAATGGGGTCTAATGACTTCATCCTGGAGCAGTATTTCGTGAATTTGCAGCTTGCTGTACCGATTCCAACGGTTAAAAACATGAATGCCATGCTGGGTCCAGCTTTCCAGCTCCTGATCCGAACCAGGGTCCAAATAAACGGCCCGGTTATGAATCACTTTCGGCATATCCATCCATTCCCGAATATAGTGAACTCCTCTTTGCACATAGGCATGGACTCTCATGGTATGGATGTGAACGTCTTGCATGCGGAAGTAGCAGGGGGTAATGCCATATTGTTTGCCGGCGTCACTGTAGAAATGAATGGCTTCATATTTTGTGTTCCCCAGGGGAATGCCTGCGTACAAGGAATCGTTAATTAATATACCCACATAGGGATTAACCATCAGCTTCACTCCTTAGCGGTCTTCGCCAGAAAAACTGGCATCGAGAGCCAGTTAAGCTGTATTGCGCCAACGCGGCGGCATATGCCAACGGCTCCCCTACAGCTTATGGAAAAGCAGTGCGGCTTGTTTGTACGGATGCCGATACTTTTGACGCGGAGGGGGCAGATGCCCAAACTTTGCCTGTATATCCGCATATGTATAGAAGAAGGAAGGGGGAGTTACATGTGAGCCAGAGACCTATGCGTGTTGTCATTGTTACGCCAGGTGCTTTTCCCATTCCCTCAGGAAAAAGCTCTTCCGTTGAGCAAGTTGTCGAGAAAACGGCCGAGAAGCTCGTGAAATTCATGCCCGTTTCTGTACTGGGGAGAAGAACGGCGTATCAACCAAAGAGTGAAGTACGGGGAGGATGCAGCTATATCAGGGTGCCATACGGGGGTTCCCGCTCCTATATTTCCGCCGTAACGCAACAAATTGCCAAGCTGAAGCCCGGCATTATTCAGGTTGAGAACCGGCCGCACTTCGTCCGCATTTTGCGCAAGCGTTATCCAAGAAGCATGATTAGTTTGGTGCTGCATTCCAAAATATTTATTTCCAAGCCGTACATCTCAAAAAAAAGTTTAAGAACATGTCTGGCCGCAGCAGATGTCGTTATCGTTAACAGCGATTATTTGAAACAGGCGGTGCAGGAAAA
This sequence comes from Paenibacillus sp. FW126-R14, assembly GCF_058789495.1. Taxonomy (NCBI): domain Bacteria; kingdom Bacillati; phylum Bacillota; class Bacilli; order Caryophanales; family Paenibacillaceae; genus Paenibacillus; species Paenibacillus sp. FW126-R14. Next base: position 2,996 of record NZ_JBYTBS010000025.1, read on the forward strand.
GGCACCGTCTGCCGCACATAAAATTGTCACGCAGCATCTGGGTGTAGACGTTTCCAAATTTACGTCAAGATGGTCCCCGGAGGGCAGCGAAGCCCGCATCCAAAAACTTCAGGAGCTAGGCTACGAGAACCGGAAGATTATCCTCTATGTAGGACGGCTTATCCCGAGAAAAGGCGTGCATCATCTCATGAAAGCGATGAAAACCGTGATCGAAAAGGAACCGAATGCGGTTTTAATTCTAGTCGGCGGCGCCTTCTACGGATCCAAGAGGTTGACGGAATATGTGAAAAAGCTGTACCGGGAAGGGAGTAAGATGCCACAGAATGTGAAGTTTATTCCCTACATGTCGCATGCCGACGTCCCGAAATGGTTTCAACTGGCAGACGTTGTCGTCGTGCCTTCCGGGGAAGGGGAAGCTTTTGGACTTGTGAACATCGAAGCGATGGCTTCCGGAGTCCCTGTCGTAGCGACAAACTCAGGCGGCATCGGTGAGATTGTTAAGAGCGGGACTGTCGGGTATTTAGTTGATTTGGATAAAGTGGAATCGGACCTTCCGCGTTATTTACTGCGTCTTTTGGCAGATGGAGAGCTGCGGCGAGCCATGGGAGAGCAAGGCATTCAGCGCGCCCAGCAATTGTTCACGTGGGATAAAGCAGCCGAGCAGCGGCATGACTTATATAAGGACAAATTGGGGAGGTAACTATTTATCTGGGTTTTTGCACATTTTTACGGGCTAACGTACATCTACTATTCAGCTTGAATATGTTACAAAAGACTAATTAATGTGGAAATGGAGAGGAGTCTATGAGTAAGCGTAAGAGCAGCAGCAACAGAGAGAGGCCTTATGTGCAAAAAGTGAACTCCCGAACGAATGAGCTGAAATGGCTCGACGAAAGCGAACCGCCTTCACCTGCTCCGGTTAAACAGGAGAAGTTGGAAGCAACCCCCAAAGCGATTCCTCTGGCTGAGCCGAACACCGCTAAGCCGGCGACAGCGAAAGGAACGATTGTTGAGACGGGCAAAGGATACAAATTACCTGCTTCACAGGCCAACGTATCTCACACTTCAGTGCCCGCCCCACCGCTGCTCCTGCTCTCTGAGCGTAAAACGGGCAAGTTCGTCAATCCGGTCGTGTACACGGATGATATCGTGGAAGAGGCGGTAACATGGGAGAAAATCGCCAATCGTTCGGTGGACGAAAGTAAAATCAAGCCGCAAAGCATCGGCACGAAGGTGATTAAGGACTTCGCGGTCGATCAATCGAAGCTGGCGCAGGCGAGCGTGACGCGCGATAAGATCGCGAGTCACAGCATTCACGATGAACATGTGGCTCCGCACAGCATCTCCGGCGAGAAAATACAGGATCAATCGATTCCGGGCAGCAAGCTGCTGGATAACAGCATTACAGCGGATAAACTCGCCGATCAAACGATTGATTCCTTTAAGCTGGCGGACGGTTCTATTTTATCTCAACATTTATCCGAGCTTGTGATAACGAATGAGTTGATTGACGACCAATCGATTTCAGCGGACAAAATACGCAGCGGGGCCGTTCAAGCGAAACATATATCCAACTACAGTATTGACACCGCCAAGCTGATGGATGCTGCGATCACAACGGATAAGCTAAGGGATCAATCGGTTACGGAAGAAAAAATTGCGAATGAGAGCATCTGCTCCGTTCATTTTCAACATAAAGTTATTTTCAACGAGCATTTGGCGGATGGCAGCATCCAGAGCCATAGTATCGCGCCGGGACAAATTGGAGCGATTCATATCGCCGATGCCGCAATTGAAAGTTATCATCTGGAAAGTCATGTGATTACGGATGATAAACTGGCGCAAGCGTCGGTCACCGAGGAAAAGATTTCCAATCAAGCGGTGACGAGTCAGAAAATCGCCCCTCAATCCATTGAAGCCCGGCATATCGTCAGCGCTTCGATTCGAACGGAGCATCTTGCAGACGGTTCCGTCCAGGCTGCGCATCTTGCTCCCGGCGCGATACAAGCCGGGCATCTGGCCGAAGGCTCCGTACACGTCAAGCTGATTCAGGATGGTGCCGTTACATCGGCCAAACTGGCTCCAAACACGATTGAAGATAAGCATATTCTTCCGAAGGCTGTACAGAGCGGGCATCTCGCAGACGACATCATCTCAAATGCGAAGCTGCAGGATGAATCGATTACATCATCGAAGCTGGCTGAAAGTTCCATTGAAAGCAAGCATATCCGGCAGCAGGCGATTCAGAGCGGACATCTCGCAGACGACAGCATTTCAAATGCAAAGCTGCAGGACGAATCGATCACTTCCCCGAAGCTGGGTGATAGCTCGATTGAAGGCAAACATATCCGTCAGCAGGCGATTCAAAGCTGGCATTTGGCTGACAGCATCATCTCCGGCTCGAAAATCCAAAGTCAGTCCATCGCATCAAGCCATTTAACGGAGCAAATAATTGAAGAAAGACATATTAGCGAGGGAGCCATAACGCAGATTCATTTGGCCGAACGCATGATTTCTTCCTCCAAGCTGGAAGAAGGAGCTGTGACAAGCGACCTGTTGGCGTCAGGCAGCGTGGATACATCAAAGCTGAAGGAACAGAGCGTGACATCCGATAAGCTTGCCGCAAATGCGATCACGACGGAGCACTTGCAGCAAGGCATTATCGGCAGCGAGCATTTGAGGGATGGAGCGGTGCTTGGCAAACACGTTTCGCCGGGGACGATTGGAACGGCACATTTGCAGCCTGGCGTCATTACGAGCGAGAAACTGGGCTTAGGCGCAATTCGCTCCGAGCATATCGGGAACGGCGTGATTGGCGAAGAGCAAATCGGGTATTCGGCGATTCATCGCGATCACCTTGCCGAGGAGGCCGTAACGACTCAGCATTTGCAGGATCAAACGATTACGACAAGCAAAATTGCGGAGGAAGCTGTGACAGGCACCAAGATAGCGTCCATGTCCATCGACTCCCGCCATCTGCAAGAAAATAGTATCGACGGCAGTCATCTTAAGCCGGGGTCGATTTCGTCCCAGCACCTTGCGGACGGCTCGATTACACTTAATATTTTTGCTGATCGGAGCTTAGACGGAACGAAGCTGATTGAGCAGTCCATCACAGGCGAAACCCTCGCTCAAGGAGCGGTGACAGAAGATAAACTGGCGAACGGAGCTGTTGGCCCGCAGCATCTGCAGCCCGGAGCGGTCTCGGCGAGGAGCCTGCAGGAGCAAGCCGTAACGGCAGGCAAACTTGGCGATAATGCCGTTACAGAAGCTAAGTTAGCCGACGCTAGTGTAACGGGCCGCAAAATCTCCGGCAAATCCGTGCATAGCGAGCATATTGCCGACGGTGCTGTCACTGCGGCGAAGCTGGCTAACGAGAGCATTCATGGCAGCAAGCTGGTTGCCGGCGCGCTCAGTTCAAGGCATATCGCCGATGGCGCAATCAGCAGCGCGAAGCTGGCTGCGCGGGCCATCAGCAGCGAGCATATCGCCGATGGGGCTGTCACCGGCGCCAAGCTTGCGAAGGAAACTGTCGATAGCTCGAAGCTGACAGCAGGTGCGGTGACAGGCGATAAACTGGCGGACGGAGCGGTTAGCGGAGCAAAGCTGGGAATTGGCGTTGTCGCTGGTGAACATCTGGCTGCGGGAGCGGTCGAGAACAGCAACTTGGCGGCAAATTCCGTGGATGGCACCAAACTGACGCTAGGCGCAATCAGCAACTATCACCTTGCGGATAGTTCCGTGTATGGCGCGAAATTGGCGACCGGCAGCGTGGACAGCAGCAAGCTGACGGCAGGCAGCGTGCATCATGAGCACATCGTGGACAGAGCGATTGACGGGAGTAAGCTGGCGAAAGGCAGTGTGGATGGCAGCAAAGTGGTTCCAAACGCAATTGGGCGGGAACATCTTGCGGACAGCGCCGTTGATTCCGCCAAGTTGGCTGAAGGGGCTGTGCATCGAAACCATTTGGCCGCAGGAATCATCGATGTATCAAAGCTCGCGGATAACAGCGTAATCAGCTCCAAACTGGCGGACGGCGCGGTAACGACGGAGCACTTGATAGACGGAGCGGTCAGCGGAGCGAAATTGGCGCCGGGCAGCGTAGATGGCAGCAGGCTGTTATCCGGCGCTGTTGCCGGCGAGCACATCGTGCCTGGCGTCGTAGATGGAAGCAAACTGGCGGCTGGCAGCGTGGACGGAAGCAAGCTCGTGGATAACGCCGTGAGCAGCGAGCACATCAGCGCCGGCGCCGTGACGAGCACGAAACTGGCGCCTGGCATTATAGATGGCAGTAAGCTGGTATCCGGCGCTGTAAGCAATTATCACCTCGCGGACGGCGTGGTGGATGCTGCGAAGCTGGCGGCCGGCAGCGTGGACGGCAGCAAGTTGACAGCAAACTCGGTGAGCGGCAGCCATATCGCGGATGGAGCGATAGACAGCAGCAAGCTGGCAGCGAACAGCGTGGACAGCAGTAAATTGTCCCCGGGAGCGGTGACGGGGGACCACTTGGCGGACGGCGCGTTGTTTGGCGCCAAGCTGGCGGCGGGCAGCATCGACGGCAGCAAGCTGGCCTCCGGCGCAATCAGCGGCTATCATTTAACCGCTGGCAGCGTGGACGGCAGCAAGCTGGCAGCAGGTTCCGTAAGCGCCGAGCATCTTGCCGATGGGGCTTTGGGCGGCGCTAAGCTGGCAGCTGGCAGCATCGATGGCAGCAAGCTGGTATCCGGCGCTATAAGCAATGATCACCTCGCAGACGGCGTGGTGGATGCCGGGAAGCTGGCGGCGGGCAGCGTAGACAGCAGCAAGCTGACCCCGGGAGCGGTGACGGGGGATCACGTGGCCGATGGCGCCTTATTTGGCGCGAAGCTGGCGGACGGCAGCATCGACGGCAGCAAGCTGGTCTTCGGCGCAGTAGGCGGCAGTCATATCGCGGACGGTGCGATTGACAACAGCAAGCTGGCGGCTGGCAGCGTCGACAGCAGCAAGTTATCCCCGGGAGCGGTGACGGGGGATCATGTGGCTGATGGCGCCTTATTTGGCGCGAAGCTGGCGGAAGGCAGCATTGACGGCAGTAAGTTAGCGGCAGGTGCGGTAAGCGGCTATCATCTTGCGGAGGGAGCTGTGGACGGCAGCAAGCTGGCAGCAGGTTCCGTAAGCGCCGAGCATCTTGCCGATGGGGCTTTGGACGGCTCGAAGTTGGCGGAAGGCAGCATAGACGGCAGTAAGTTAGCGGCAGGTGCTGTCAGCGGCAATCATCTTGCTGAAGGAGCTGTAGATGGAAGCAAGCTTGCGGCTGGCAGTGTAGACAGCAGCAAATTGTCGCCGGGAGCGGTGACGGGTGAATATGTGGCTGACGGCACATTGTTTGGCGTGAAGCTGGCTGACGGCAGCATAGATGGCAGTAAGTTAGCGGCGGATGCGATCAGCGGCTATCATTTATCCGAGGGCAGCGTGGACGGCTGCAAGCTGGCAGCGAATAGCGTCGACAGCAGCAAGCTGACCCCGGGAGCGGTAACGGGTGAACATGTGGCTGACGGCACATTGTTTGGCGTGAAGCTGGCGGACGGCAGCATCGATGGCAGTAAGTTAGCGACAGGTGCGATCAGCGGCTATCATTTATCCGAGGGCAGCGTGGACGGCAGCAAGCTGGCAGCAGGTGCGGTAAGCAACGAGCATCTTGCCGAAGGGGCTTTGGACGGCGCTAAGCTGGCGGAGGGCAGCATCGATGGCAGCAAGCTGACCGATGGTGCTGTGAGCGGCAATCATCTGGCTGACGGAGCTGTAGACGGAAGCAAGCTGGCGGCTGGCAGTGTAGACAGCAGCAAATTGTCCCCGGGAGCGGTGACGGGTGAACATGTGGCTGACGGCACACTGTTTGGCGCGAAGCTGGCGGAAGGCAGCATAGACGGCAGTAAGTTAGCGGCGGATGCGATCAGCGGCTACCACTTATCCGATGGCAGCGTTGACGGCAGCAAGCTGGCAGCGAATAGCGTAGACAGCAGCAAGTTGTCGCCGGGAGCGGTGACAGGAGAACATGTGGCTGACGGCACACTGTTTGGCGCGAAGCTGGCGGAAGGCAGCATCGATGGCGGTAAGTTAGCGGCGGGTGCGATCAGTGGCTATCATTTATCCGAGGGCAGCGTTGACGGGAGCAAGCTGGCAGCAGGTGCAGTAGGCAACGAGCATCTTGCCGACGGTGTCTTGGACGGCTCCAAGATCAGAGCCCAAAGTATCGATGGCAGCAAGTTGGCGTATGAGGCGGTCACCGGCTTCCATCTGTCCCCGAACAGTGTGGACGGCAGTAAATTAGCTGCCGGCACGGTCGGCGGGGAACATCTAGCCGAAGGGGCCGTAGATAGAACGAAGCTGGCAGCAGGCAGCGTGGATGAGAGCAAGCTTAGCTTCCAGGCTATACAGGTTCCTCCGGTTAAGAAAGCTGTCGTTCAGCAATTCGGGCTCGTTCCTTTCGAATTGAAAGTTCAGGATGAAATTGTGGAAGTCTCGATCCTTTTTGACGAACCGTATGCCGATGTCAATTATGTTCTGACAGCGACAACCAGCCATTCTGCCTGTTACGCGGTTATTAAGCAAAAACAAACGAACACTGCGCAGCTGTACATTGTGCGATCTCGCTTTTCGCCGGATGCGTACGGAATCGTAAACTGGATTTCCGTAGGCTCAAAAGCTTAACTTCTTGGAAGGATCATGCCTCTATGCATGGTCCTTTTTTTGACCTTTCTCATATGTTTAGCGGGACAGATTTTGGTTTTGTACAAACATTTATGTGTCTTGACGAATAGAATAGAGAAACGCTGCAAAACATTCATCCGCGACGAGAGGAGGACTTTCATGAACATTGCCTTAATCTGCCCGGATTCTTTGCCTTGTCCACCGATCAAAAGCGGAGCGATTGAATTATTGATCGACCGGATAGCTCCAAACTTAACCAAACTAAACCACTCGGTTACGGTTTTTTCTATACAGGATGCTTCCTTTGTGAATGATGAGTGGATACATGGCGTCAGATTTATTCGTTTTCCCAAAGCCCAATACTTCAAGGAAGTGCAGAGCTATTGCAGCACGCACCCATTTGATATTATTCAACTATTTAACAAACCGAAATGGGTTGAAGGCATGAAGAGGGCAGCGCCTGATGCCCGTGTTTTTTTATCGCTTCACAACTTGCTCCTCAAGCGCCAAAGCAACGATCAAGCGCTTCTGAACGCTTTCCAACGGGCCGATCATATCCTAACTGTCAGTCACTTCGTTGAGCAGGATATTCTCAAGGTAATTCCTGCAGTCGCAAGCAAAATTTCGACCCTATACACGGGGGAAGACCCTAAGCGGTTTACGCCTCATTTTAGCCAGAAAGGTAAAAGGATTGCGGAGAAGCTAAAGCATGAATTGGGTATTCCTTCTAATTTCCACGTTGTCCTCTTTGTCGGCAGACTGCTGCCTAAAAAAGGGTGCCACCATCTGATCGAGGCGATGAAGACCGTTATCAGAAAGCATCCCAAAACCGCTCTGGTCATTGTCGGAAGCAAATGGTACGGCGACCGGACTGTCAGCAATTATGTGACGAGTCTCCAAAGAAGAGCTCAGGCCGTTTCCTCATCTATTTATTTTACCAATTTCATGCCGGTAGACAGGCTTCCCAGCTATTATACGATGAGCGATCTGCTTGTTTGTCCTTCCCAATGGCAGGAGCCGTTAGCCAGGGTTCAATACGAAGCTATGGCTGCGGGAATACCGGTCGTCAGTTCAAACCGCGGAGGGAATCCGGAAATTGTTCAAAACGAGAAAAACGGTTACATTATCGACCTTTATCACACACCGGAAGCTTATGCCCAGGCTATTAGCACGTTGTTAAGCAGCAAAGGGAAGTGTGACAGAATAGGCCGCGAAAATAGGAAGCTGATTGCAGAGCGGTACAATTTTGAGAAATACGCCTGCTGTTTATCGGAGCTGTACCAAGCCAAATGAACCGTATAGGATTGGAGTGAACAGGGTGAGGATTGCCTTGATTTGTACGGAAATGCTGACTGTCCCTTCGATAAGAGGAGGAGCTATTCAAATCTTCATCGATGGTGTCATTCCCTATTTAAGTGCGAACCATGAAGTAACGGTATTTTGCATAAAAGACAACGACCTTCGCGATCGTGAGGTTGTAAAAGGCGTAACCTACATTCGGGTCGAGAAGAACAACTACTTAATGAATGTAGCCAGAGAGCTGAAAAAGCTAACGGCAGGCAACCGGACTTTTGACGTCATTCATGTGTTTAACCGGCCGCTGAACGTGCCCGTCATCAAGGAAGCTATGCCTGGAAGCCGGATTGTTTTGAGTTGTCATAATGAGATGTTTCGCAAAGAAAAGCTGCCGGACGACAAAGGGCGTCTTGTTGTAGATATAGCCCACAATATCATGTCCATTTCAAACTATATTGGAAACACCATTGTGAATCGTTTTCCTGAGGCCGCAAGCAAGGTGAAAACGGTCTATTCCGGCATTAATTTGGACCGGTACAGACCGATTTGGAGAGAAGACGCGCAAGCGGAACGAACGGCACTGCGCAAGAAATACGGCGTCGAGAACAAAAAGGTTGTGCTGTTCGTTGGAAGGCTGTCCGCTAACAAAGGGGCCGATGTATTGCTGCGGGCGATGCAAAGGGTGATCCAAAAGCATGAGGATGCCGTGCTGGTCATTGTCGGAAGCAAATGGTTCAGCGATAATCGCATAACCGGGTATATTTCCAGTCTGCGTAAGCTAGGCAATTCGCTGGGCACAGGCAGAGTCATCTTCACGAACTTTGTGCCTCCGAGCAAAATCCCTTCCATCTACCTGTTGGGAGATGTGTTCGTTTGCAGCTCCCAGTGGCAGGAGCCGCTGGCGAGAGTGCATTATGAGGCCATGGGTGCAGGCCTTCCGGTCATTACGACGAATCGCGGGGGAAATGCCGAGATCATATCGAACCACAAGAACGGCATCGTCATCAGCGCCTATACCGATCCGTGGGCTTTTGCCAATTCGATCAGCCACATCTTCGCGCATCCCTCGAAAGCGAATGAACTGGGCAGGGCCGGCCGCAAATTCGTGGAAGGCAACCATGGGTTTCAGCATGTCGCCAAGCGTTTGCTGGAATTGTATGTATAATGTATGAGGAAATTAGCTGGGAAATCTTCCTCTAAATCGCTCGAAAGAGGCTCTCGCAGGAAAATAGCCGGCAAAGCTCCCGTTAATTTGACCGGATTTCGTAGACGCTCACGAAATCGGCGCAAATAGAGGGGGTTTTTCCGGCTAAATGGCTATTACACACTTCAGCGGTCAGAATAAAGGGAATTTTTCCCTTCGTACTGACCGCTGAAGCACAACATCCCTTTGTTTGTCTTAGTCTTGCAAGTGTTTATGCCTGCGGCTGGCTTTCCTCCAGCCACTTCACAAACCGGCCAACGCCCTCCTCCAGGCTCGTTGACGGCGTGTAGCCGAGCAGACGATGCGCTTTCTCGAAGTTGGCCCAAGTCCGGGGGACGTCCCCGATCTGCATCGGCTTCCAAGCAATGATCGCTTTCTTGTTCATGGCGTTCTCCAGCACCGTGATAAGGTCCAGCAAGCTGGTCGGATGGTCGTTCCCAAGGTTGAATACTTCGTAGCCGGGATGGTCGAAATCGATGGATTTGCGAATGCCGGATACGATATCGGCGACATACGTATAATCCCGACTCGTTGTGCCGTCTCCAAATAAGGAGATCGGCTCCCCGTTCGCCATCTTTTTGGCAAACAGATGAATCGCGAGGTCCGGCCGCTGCCGGGGACCGAAGACGGTGAAGAAGCGCAGCGCGACGATCGGCAGGCCGAAACAATGGCTGTAGCTTCGGCATAAGGCTTCGCCTGAAGCTTTGGTAGCGCCGTACGGCGAGGCGATGAGCAGGGTGGAATCCCCTTCGGAGAACGGCACCTTCTCATTCAGGCCGTATACGGAACTCGACGATCCAAAAACAAACTTGGAAACGCCGTACTTGACCGACGCATCAAGCAGGTTGACCGTGCCGGCAAGATTGACGTCCACATATATGCTCGGGATTTCGAGCGAGGGACGGACACCTGCTTTGGCGGCCAAATGGACGACGGCGTCCGGCTTCCAGGAGCCGAAAATCCGGTCCATGCCGGCTCTGTCCCGAATATCGGCTTCCACTAATTCGTATCCGGGCGAGCGCAGGTGCTGCCGGATATTGTTCTCCTTCACTTTGCGATCGTAGTAATCGTCAAAATTATCGATCACAAGCACTTCGCTGCTGCCGTCCAAGAGGAGAGAGTCCACCAGGTGGCTTCCGATGAACCCTGCCCCTCCGGTAACCAGAATCCTTTGTTTCATCATGGTTTCCTCCTAGGCCTCCAGCTCATAGTGCGCTTATCCAGGCGCGGACGGATTCGTCTTTGACCGGATGGGCGAACATGACGTCTGATTTCTGTGAGGCATGTTGAATTTCTTGCAGGGCGATATTAGGCCGGTAGCGGAAGCACTGCCTGTTCTTGCTGGGATATTCCTGGCATCTGGCGCCGCACTGCATGGCAAGCGTCATGTATAAGATTTCCCCCAGAGCAAAGACGTCCGTCTTGGCAAGGATTTCTTCCAGCATCGGCTTGTTAACCCTCGCGATCATGCTCCGCACAAGGCTGTGGCGGTAAACCTGCATCGGGTTGAACGTGCCGTAGAAGTGATTGCTTTGAAAAAACGGCTGCCAAAGCCCCCATTCCTTCCACATGCCCAAAGCGGTTGTCCAATTGCTTTTATGTGGCGTTTTCTCTGTTTTCAGAGCCTCCACTAAACAATCGTAACCCGCCATGTGATCGTTCAAAAAGGCTTCAAAGCCGTCGTTAATGAACATCACGTCATATTCGGTATAAACCAGGTACTCATACGGAATCCGCATATCCTCCAGCCATCTCATAACGTCATAGAAAAATCTTCCGGTTCGTCCTCTTCGCAAAGGTCTGCTGTAGGGACAGTAGAGGGCGTGCTCGCTCTGGCACACCTCTTTGCCGAAGCTCCGGTCACTGCCGCCGTTATAGAGCACGATAAAGGCATTCGGGTTAAACCGGCGAAGATTTCTCATTTGTTGGCGAAGCGCAGGTTCGTTCTCGTGTGCTAACAGAGCGAAACAAATCATGCGGCTTCCTCCTCTATTTTTTTAAGTTGAAAATCCAGTCTCGCACGTCCCCGTCCTTGACCGGATGAACGAACATGACTTCAGGCTTCGAGCTGGCCTCTTTGGCATCCTCCAAGCGAATACGATGGTACACGCGGAGGTATTCTACGCTCGGCTTAGGATAAGCCTTCATGCGGCCGCCGCAATTTTTGGCCAGCGTAATGTACAGCATCTCACCCAAAGCATACACATTCGTATGGGTGAACAGCTCCTCCAGCATCCCTTTGTCAATGACGGAGAGCATTTGTTTCAGGATGGAACGCCGGTACACTTGCATCGGATTGAAGGTGCCGTAGAAATCTTCCCGCTTGAAGAAGGGCTTCCAGCGGCTCCATTCCTTCCACATCGTTTTGCCGGGAATCCACCAGTTGCGCCTCGCGCTCTTCTCGTGCCGAATTAATTTCACCAGGCCGTCATGATCCTTGAGTTCATTCTCGACCATTTGTTCAAACCCGTGATTGACGAACATGACGTCATACTCCGTATAGACCAAATAGTCGTAATTGACGTTTCTCTCCTCCAGCCACCGCATCACGTCGTAGTAGAAACGTCCGGTCTTTCCTTTCTGCAGCGGCCTGCTGTACGGGCAGTACATGACCTTCATTTTTCTGCAAAGGATTTTGCCGAAGTCCGCATCCGGTCCGCCGTTGTACAAAACAATGAGCACGTTATTCGGATTATATCTGCGAATGTTCCGGATTTGCTGGCGAAGGGCGTTTTCGTCGGCATGCGCTAATAGTGCAAAACAAAGCATGGTTCCGCCTCCTAGGATTGGTTGAAAATCCACTCACGCACTCCGGCGTCCTTCACAGGATGGACGAACATAACCTCCGGCCGTTTTTTGGCTTCTTTAATTTCTTTCAGTGTGATGGCCGGTCTGAACCGAAGGAACCGTTTGGTATTATCTCCGTAGATTTTACATTTGCCGCCGTATTTTTTAACTAAGGTAATGTACAGCATTTCCCCTAGACAAGGAATATTCGATGAATCGAACAGCTGCTCCAGCCGCTTCTTATTGAGTCCGGCGAGCATCTGCTTAATAATGCCATGCCGGAAGACCGACATCGGGGAGGAGGAGCGGTAGAAGGAGTCGGAGTTGAAAATCTTCTTCCACCGCTCCCAGTCTTTCCACATGTCTTTAGCCGGAGGCCACGAGGCTTCGTTCGGATCGACTTCTTTGCGGATCATTTTGATGAGGCAATCGTGGCCTTCCATTTTGCCCAGCAGGTACTCCCGAAACCCGGGGTTCACATACATGATGTCGTATTCCATATAGACCAGGTATTCATATTCGACCTTTTTATCTTCGAGATATCGCATGACATCGTAGAAAAACCGGCCGCTGGTCCGCTGCTGCAAAGGACGGCTGTAGGGGCAGTACATGACTTTTTCTTCTTCACAAACCTTTTTGCCGAAATTCGCATCCTGTCCGCCGTTGTAGAAGACGATTTGAACGTCCTGAGGGTTATATTTGCGGATATTTCGAATCTGATTCCGTAATGCGCGTTCGTCCTCGTGGGCTAACAAAGCCATACAAATCATGAATGCAGCCTCCTCTGCCTATACGCCTTATTTTTGAATCTCGTTATGGAATAGCGTTAGCGCACGAGCTACGGCCTGATCCATATTGTAGTATTTGTAATCGGCCAATCTGCCAGCAAACAGCACTTTATCTTTGATTTTGTCGGCTTCCGCTTGGTACAGCTTGTAGCGGTCTTTGTTCTCGTCGCGCGGAATCGGATAGTACGGCTCATTTTTTCCAATGGTATAGGTTTCAGGGTACACGTAAGAAATGGTTGTTTTGGGGGATTGCTGGCCGGTCAAATGCTTCTGCTCGAGCACCCTGGTGTAGTCGTATTCATGCGGGTAGTTGACCGTCCCGACTTCCTGATGGTATTCCGTATCGAGGGTATCGAATTCAAAGCGCATGCTGCGGTACGGAAGCTGTCCGTGCATATAGTTGAAGTATTCGTCGATCGGACCGGTATAGACCATCCGCTTGTAATCAATCTCATCGATGATCTCTTGGTAATCGGTATTCAGCAGCACCTTGATGTTCGGATGTTTGAGCATCTTATTGAACATAGGCGTATAGCCGTGTTTAGGAAGGCCTTGATAAGTGTCTTGAAAGTAACGGTTATCCCGGGAAATGTAGACGGGAACTCTTGCGGTCACAGAAGGAGCGAGCTGTTCCGGATCTAATTCCCAATGCTTAAGGGTGTATTTATAGAACACATTTTGATATATAAAATCGGCTAAGTCGCTTAGTTCGCCGCTTGCGCTCTCACGAAGCTTCAAGATCGGGACTTTAACGCCATAACCGAAATGGTCGATCAGCAGCGCTTCCAGCTTTTCGGCATATTTGGGTGGAAACAAAGCGTAGATGGAGTTGAGATTGAAAGGGACAGGCACCTTTTTGCCGTCAATGACCACACGGACTTCATGAAAGTAGGGACGCCACGAGGTGAATTGGGAAAGGTAATTCCAAACCATGCTGGAGTTGGTATGGAACGTATGCGAGCCGTACTTATGAATCAGAATGCCGTGTTCGTCATAGCAATCATACGAGTTTCCGCCAATATGATCTCTTTTGTCGACAATCAGAACTTTCTGCCCCAATTGGGAGGCAATTCGCTCGGCCAGCGTTGCGCCTGTAAAGCCTGCGCCGATGATTAACCAATCTGTTTTCATTCCATGACCCCCTGATCGTTTGAGATTTGCGCTGCTGGTCTGGCTACCAGATGGTTTTACGCGCATATTTGAGATACTCATCTTTAAACTTCGGATTGTGATGGCTGTTCCAAGGTTTTTTGTCGGTGGTGTAATGAATGATGGCCGGCTCGAAACGCTGATGATGGGAGCGGTGGACTTGATAGTTCCACTTGGGGTCCAGCTTTAGCCATTTGTTTTGGAGCACTGCGTTCAAAGCGTCCTGATCCATGTATTTGAGCTTCTCCGGATTTTTTTTCATATAATGTAGAACTTTCTCGGAGGTCTGGTTGTCTCTCCACTTTTTCAAGTTAAGGAGCAGCACGCCTGCGTTAAAATAGCCGGAACTTTCCGGAATACCGAGCTCCTCGTAACGGAGGACTTTGCCGGGAATTTGTACGGCGCCGAGCTGATATTTCTCGATATCGACATCCCATAGCTTCGCAATATCCTCTTTCACAACGAGGTCGCAGTCCAAATAGAGCGCTTTTCGTATATCGTTTGGCAAAAGGGCCGGAATCGCAATGCGGTAGTAGGTTTCCTTGCTCAAATGAAAACGAACGACGACATCCCGGAATAAAGAATCATCCACCGTTAAGAATACAAGCTCTTTTTGAAATGCTTTCAGGGCATGCTGAAGCTTTTGTTTATTCTCCTTAGACAGATTGCCGTCGATGACATAGATCGAAGCGGGCCGGTCCTCTGATTTATGTTCGAATAAAGAAGTAAGCATCACCGCTAAAGGTTTCACGTAATTGTTGTTTGCAGCTACGACGATATGAATTCTCTCCAAGCGTAGTCCTCCTTCGTACTCATTGGTTTTTACCCGTCTAGATATTTGTATTACCGAAATGGGAGCGTGGATTGTACGTTTGTCCTCAAAAACAGAATAAAGCTGATCTGCGTAGGTAAAAGTTGATTTTTCCCAGTGCTTAGTTATCCGTCCGAGTTTCTAGTAAGACAAGGCGCATACACTTTAAGATGACAGTGATTAATGTCTACCAGCGGTTGCGGTTAGCAGCAACGAACTCTACACGACGAGGGAGAGCGGCCATGAAGATTTGCATGATTGGAACTGGTTATGTAGGACTCGTGGTTGGGGCATGTTTGGCGGAAATGGGGCATGGAGTCATTTGCGTGGATAACAATCCGGCCAAAGTATCCGCACTGACAAACGGACAAGTACCCATTTACGAACCTGGACTTACGCGGATGGTTGAACGAAATGTGCAGGAGGGACGGTTAAACTTCTCGCTGGACATCAGCCAAGCTGTTGCGCAGAGTCAATTTATTTTCATCGCTGTCGGAACGCCTCCGGCCGAAGACGGTTCCGCCGATCTTACTTACGTGATGCAGGCCGTACAGCAAATCGGCGCAAGCATGCAAGATTATGCCATTGTGATTACGAAATCAACGGTTCCTATCGGCAGCAGCGAACGCATACGCGGCATGATTGAGGAACAGTTAGCGAAACGGGGGCTCGCGGATTTGGAATTCGACATTGTGTCGAATCCGGAGTTTCTAAGGGAAGGCTCTGCCATCAATGACTTCTTGAACCCTAACCGGATCGTCGTCGGCAGCAGCAACGACCGGGCTTTGGCTTATATGGAGAAGCTGTATTCGCCGCTTACGAGCAAGGGTTTCCCTCTGATTCACATGGACATAGCTTCCGCTGAGCTTGCCAAGTATGCCTCCAATGCGATGCTCGCGACACGCATCAGTTTTATGAACGAAATTGCCGGTATCTGTGAGTCGGTCGGGGCGGATATTGAGCGTGTGCGGCAGGGAATGGAATTGGACCATCGGATCGGCAGTTACTTTTTATCGGCCGGGGTTGGGTACGGCGGTTCATGCTTCCCTAAGGATGTACGGGCTATTATCCAAAGCGCCACGGAGCGGAATATTCCAACGCACATTTTGGAAGCCGTCGATAAAGTCAACCACAAGCAGAAGAAGAAATTGCTGGAGATGGTCGTCGGCTATTTCGGAGAAGATTTGACCGGCCGCAAGCTGGCGGTCTGGGGATTGTCCTTTAAACCGGAAACCGACGATATTCGTGAAGCGCCGTCCATCGAAACCATCGAACAACTTAGAAATCGTGGCGCTCAGATTCAAGTACACGACCCGGTCGCTCTGCAGAATGCGTACCAGGCTCTGGGCGAGGAGAACATCCAGTATTTCACGGGGCTTTATCCTGCTCTGATGGATGCGGATGCCTTGTTGATCTTTACAGAATGGAAGCAGTACCGGTCGGCGGATCTTAGCCGAATCATGAGTTTGCTGAAAAATCCGGTTCTTTTTGACGGAAGGAATTTATTCGATCCCGAAAGGATGAAGAAAGAGGGATTCGTCTATCAAAGCATTGGCAGGATGAAGTGATCGTTCTTCCTGTCACAATTCATACAGAAGGATGATGATCGCTATGAAAGTTCGGAAAGCAATCATTCCCGCTGCAGGTCTGGGAACCCGGTTCTTGCCGGCAACCAAAGCGATGCCCAAAGAGCTATTGCCGATCATTGATAAGCCAACGATTCAATTCATCGTGGAGGAAGCTGTCGCATCAGGCATTGAGGATATCATTATTGTGACGGGAAAAGGCAAGCGTGCGTTGGAGGACCATTTCGACAACGCCTTTGAGCTTGAATATCATTTGCAGCAAAAAGGAAAGCTGAGAATGCTGGAAAAGGTGCAGGAGCCTGCTCAGCTTATCGATATCCACTATATTCGTCAAAAAGAGCCCAAAGGCTTGGGTCATGCGATTTGGTGCGCAAGAAAGTTTATTAATGACGAGCCCTTCGCCGTGCTGCTTGGCGATACGTTCGTCCAGTCTGACGTTCCGTGCTTAAAGCAGATGATGGACTATTTCGACCGGTACAAAACGTCGATTATCGGGGTGCAGCCCGTCAATCCGAAGGATGTTTCGAGCTACGGCATTATCGATGCCCAGCTGTTGTTCGACCATTTTTACAATATTACGAAGCTGGTGGAGAAGCCGAGGCCGCAGGACGCTCCGTCCAACCTTGCCATGATCGGCCGGTATATATTGACGCCAGCCATCTTCGACATTTTGGAGAAGCAGGAGCCGGGTGTCGGGCAAGAAATTCAGCTGACTGACGCGATCTCGAAGCTTAATGAAGAAGAGGCGGTTCACGCCTGCGAAATTGACGGTGTGTGGCACGACGTTGGGGATCATCTCGGCTATGTGAAAGCGATTCTGGACATTTCCGTGCAGCGGGAAGATTTGCGGCAGCCGATTCTGGAATATATCCGATTCATGGAAAGGAAATAACGAACGGTTAAAAAAAGGAGCGAGCGAAATGACGTCATTTCAAGTCAAAGGTGACAAGAGGTTTCTTGTAATCGGCAGAGTGGGCGATACCTCCATCCATCAACAATGGCTGCAGCCTGCGGAGTATAAAAACTTCGATCTTTGTCTTAGTTATTTCGGTAATACGCCACAAAAGTATGTGAATGATTGTGACTTCTATCAGGAGATTCCGGGGCTGAAATGGCCCACAGTGAAGGATACGATTGCCGCATTTGGAGATGACATCCTTCACTATGATGCCATCTGGATGCCGGATGACGATATAAGCGCGAGCGCCTATGACATTCATCGCATGTTTGAGATTTTCATGGAGCAGGGTCTCGAATTGGCCCAGCCGAGTTTAACGCAAGACTCTTACTACGGGCACGGGATCACCTTGCAAAATAGCAATTATTATTTGCGATATTCCCAGTTTGTCGAGCCGATGGTTCCGCTGTATACCAGAGAGACATTCCAAAAGCTGCTGCCTACATTTGAAAAGAGCGAATCGGGCTGGGGGCTCGATTTTGTATGGCCTAAGGTGCTGGACTATCCCTATCAAAAATTAGGAATCATCGACGAGGTGGCCGTCAAGCATACAAGACGCGTCGGAGGCGGCGAACTCTACAAAAATATATCGGGTTCACAGTGGGACGATTTGTACCGCATCACTGCTGAATATGAGGCTCCCGTTAACTTCAGAATGACCCATTACGGGGGCATACCGAAGGGCAAGCGGCTCATGTTCGCGCTGTTGGCCCACAAAGACGAGCATGTGCTTGCCGCACAGATTGACAATATTCGCAAATTCAACCCGGAAGCGGGCATTGTGCTTTATAACGGGGGCGACGAGAGCGGCTTCGGCAAAGGCATGAATGCGGCTGTTTGCGAGTACAGCCGGCATCTCATTTGGGGACACTTGGCTCCATTCCTGTGGGATGTGATGAAGTGGCTGGATGAGCATCAGGTGGATTACGACTATTTGGTCAATCTCGACGATGATGTGCTCTTTGTGAAGCCGGGATTTGAGGCGTATCTGGATCAAACGATGCACGGCTACGACTGTATGGGATGGGATATGCAGATCTGCCGCAGCGTCAAAGAGGCGGATACGGTCAACAAGCGGTCGATGTGGCAGGAATGGGGACGCTTCGGAGCCTTGTTCCAAATGAATCACTTCATTCGCTATTTTAATCCGACACAGGTTTACCGGCGCGGCATCGTCAAGAAGATGCTCGAAGAAGCGGACGTTTCGCTGGTTGATCAGTGGCTCTCTGAAAGCAATGTGGTTGCATTGGAAGAATTTTTCTTTGTTACATTCGCTGCTGCCTTGGGGGGAAAATGCCGGGAGTTTCCGCGCGACGAGCGGTTGAATGTGATGCGGCATGAGCATGAGATTGAGCAGAACGAGGCGCACGCTGCCATGCATCATTATATGTATTACACGATTCATCCTGTCAAAGGCGATCGCCTTCTTAACCTGCACGAACAATTGATGGCCGGAGACATCCCTTATGTGGATCCGAATCCGCCGCAGCTGCAGCCGGGTCCCTTAGCGCATGTGCGGCATCCGCGGACAAGGCGGGTCAGGCGCCTGGTTTCTAAGAAGCAGCTGCTTCGTAAGAAAAAGCCGATGCTGAAGGGATCGCCGGGCAGAGGAAAGAAAGGGCTGAAAACTAGAAAAACGCCGGTTAAGAAGCGACTGAGAACAGTCCTTTCTAACAAACTTAAAAAAGGGAAAAAACGGTCCAAACCGAGAGTGAATGGATGGAGCAGGTTTGGCAAGAAGCTGGCGCGTAAAACTAAAAATGCGGCGTAGTTTCGTAGAGAAATACGATTGGAGTGGTAACGATGAAGATTGCATTTATTTGCACTGAAAAGCTTACCGTTCCGCCGATTCGAGGGGGCGCCATTCAAATTTTAATCAATGGCGTGACACCGCATATTGGCAGTAGGCATGATCTTACTATTTTTTGCATTACGGACCGCGAGCTTCCCGATCGGGAAGTGGCCGCCGGCGTTAAGTATATTCGGATTCCGCCCGAAGATTATGTGAACGGTGTTGCCAAAGAACTTGCAAAGCTGCACGCCGGCAACAAAAAGTTCGATGTCATCCATGTGTTTAACCGTCCGAAAACCGTCCCTGCGTATAAAGCTGCTATGCCGAACTCCCGCTTTGTTGTCAGCTGCCATAACGAAATGTTCAAGGACGGGAAAATATCGATGGAAACGGGAAACTCCGTGATTCGAACGGTGGATAGGATCATGTCGATCTCCAATTATATCGGCCAAACGATCACTACGCGTTTCCCTTCCGCTAAAGGCAAGGTGAAGACTGTCTATTCGGGTATCCATTTGCAGCATTACAAACCGATCTGGACGCCGGAAGCGCAATCCGTCAGGAAGGAACTCCGCAAAAAATTCGGGCTCGAGAATAAGAAAGTCGTTCTTTTCGTAGGACGTTTAAGCAAAAACAAAGGGCCGGACGTGCTGATCAAAGCCGTCGAGCAAATCAGCAAAACCCATAAAGATGTCGTTCTCGTCATCATCGGCAGCAAATGGTTCCATAACGAGCAGTTGGATGAGTACGGAGCAAGCCTTCGCCGGCTGGCCAAATCGCTCGGCGAGCGAGTCGTCTTCACAGGCTTTGTTCCTCCTGACGAAATTCCGGCCCATTATTTGCTGGGAGATATTTTCGTCTGTTCGTCCCAGTGGCAGGAGCCTCTGGCCAGGGTTCATTTTGAAGCTATGGGCGCAGGACTTCCGATTATTACGACCAACCGTGGGGGGAATGCGGAAATTATAAAGCAGAATGCCAACGGAATGGTGATCGAGGATTACAGCAATCCTGGCGCCTTTGTTAAAGCCATAACGTTTCTGTTAAACAACCCTGGGGAAGCGCAGCGGTTAGGCAAAGCAGCCAGAGCGGTTGTTGAAGGCAACTTCGGCTTCGAGCATGTGGCGAAACGGCTGGAAAGCTTGTACGCCCCGGAAAACAAAAAATGACCTTAAAGCCATATCATGACGGAGGTGTCAGCATGGATACTACTTTCTCGGACATCTTGAAGAAGGTGGTCTCGCAATATCCTTTGAAAGTGAAATCGATCTCCCTGTTATCCGATAAAGGAAAAAAAGCAGTCTGGTCCATCCAAACCGACAAGGGCGAACTGATCATGAAAAAGGTTCCTTTCGATGAAACGCATATCGATTTCATGCTCCATGCGATTCGTTATCTAAGAGGAAATGGCGTCAACACCCCGGATGTGCTCAAAACCGGCTCGGGCCAGGGCTATGTGAAGCTGGACGGAGAGTACTTCGTCTTATTTGAAACCGTATACGGACGATCCCCGGAATATGAGAACGACAGTGACTTATCGCTTATTTTAAAAGGAATGGCGGGCTTCCACCGGGCATCGAGAGGGATCGAATCTCCCAATGGATTCTACCCGTCCTATCTCTTGACGAAATGGAAATCAGACTTGCAGACAAGAATGGAGCGCCTGGCGGCCTGGAAAGAACAGCGCCTGCAGGTTAAAAATAAAAACGAATTTGACCGTTTGTTTTTGGCCAATGTGGATACTTTCCTGCAGCAGGCCAGAGCAGCGCTTGCGACGCTCAATCAGCCTTACTTTGGACAGTGGGTGAAGGAAACCGAGGCCGTCAAAACGCTGTGCCATCAGGATTTTGCAGCGGGCAATTTGGTTGTAGGCAAAGATGGGAAGCTGTATGTTTACGATATGGATTCGTTGACGGTAGATCTGCCGGTGCGGGATCTGAGAAAAATATTGAATAAGGTCATGAAGAAGGGAGGCAGCTGGAGTCTTCCGACCATGCTCAAAATGATGAAAGCTTATCAGCAGGTCAATCCCTTAACAAAAGATCAGTATATGGTGCTGGGGGCAGACATTCAGTTCCCTCATTTATTCTATGGGCAAGTGTCCAAATACTATGAAAACCGGGAGGATTCATGGCCCGTTAGCAAGCATATTTCCCGTTTAAAAGATATGATCTCCACCGAGCTTAGTAAAAATAATGTGCTCAAGTCGTTCCTCGGTCGTTTGGATGAGGTGGTGAAACGTGGATCTTAATCAGGAAGAGTTGAAGTTAGGCAAGCGTCTCATGGCCGCCAATTATCCAAAGATATCGGTCAAGAGCATCCGGGTCATTCAAAGCGGAGGCGTTAAAACGGTCTGGAAGCTGGAGACCTCCGCAGGAACCGTTTGCCTGAAACGGATCCGCAAGTCCATTGGGATCGTGAAGTTCACGACGGCGGCGCAAGATTATTTGTTCAAAAAAGGAGCCATTGTCGCGAAGATTATTCCGACGAAGGATAACCGGCTGTTTTTTGAACATGAAGGGTACGCGCTCGTTCTTTATGCCTGGGTGCAGGGCAGCGATCTGGAGATGGACCGGGTTCCGGAGCATCTGTATGCGGGTCTGAAGGGGCTCGCACAGTTTCATAAAGATACGGTTGGATTTATCCCCCCTGAAGATTGTGACATCTATGACCGGATGGGGGTCTGGGGTAAACATTTTAGCGGCATGCGCGATGAGTTTATCCTGTGGAAGGAGCAAGCCATGAAGGAAAAATCGCCATTCCATCTCTCTTATGTGAAGAATGGGGACGCTATGATTGAGATGGCCGATCGTGCCGTAAAATTGCTTGAGGCATCCTGTTACGGGCAATGGGTAGCCGACATCGGCAAGTACGGTTACATGTGTCATCAGGATTACGGCAAAGGCAATGCCCTTCAAACGTCCCGTGGCGTTTGTGTGCTGGATTTGGATAATTTGACTTATGACATTCCGCTGCGCGATATCCGCAAACTCCTGGTGAAACGCATGGAACAATTGGGGCGATGGGATGCCAACGAGCTGAAACGGTGCATGAGCTACTATGAAGCGGTTCTTCCGTTTACGCCGGAGCAAATGCAGGTGCTGTATATTGATTTGCTTTTCCCGCATAAGCTTTACGGGTATGTGAAAACGCCTTTCAAGAAAAACGTGCCGGGGGACGAAAAGAAGCTGCAGAGCATCGTGGCGTTTGAAATGGAGAAGCTGCCTGTCCTCAAGAAGCTGATCAAAGGATTGTAAGGTGAGGTTTTAACAGATAAAAGGACGGAGCGGGAGACTATCCCAGCTTCGTCCTTTTTTGGGGTTGGGCAGAAGTTCGTTTAGCCGCAGACTTGGGGCGCAGGTTCAGCAGGTGCCTTTTGGCGAACTTGTTCGTTTTTTTCCGGCTTCGCTTCCTAAGGATGCGCCGTTTCGTCCGTTTTCGGAGATGGCCCCGTCTCAGGCGGGACTTACGTTTTCTCCGTCTGAGCGCTGTGCGGCGGGAAGCGGGCCTGCCCCTTACAGAAGGCGGTTGGTTGGCAGGCGGCACTTCCGGCCTGGGGAGCAGCAGCCGGTTCATTTCCAGCAGCTTATCTCCTTTTACCGGATGAATCCAATAATAGCAGGGATGCGCGCGATGCTGCTGCACGCTTTCGAAGGTAATGTTCTCTCCCCAGCGAACCATATCATTATACTTGCTTCCTTCGGGATATTCCCGGACCCTGCCCCCGCAGGCCATTGCCAGCGTGACAAAAAAGATTTCTTCCAGGGCGGCAGCCTCCGAGATGCCGAGCAGGTGATCCACGGCGGCATGATCGACATGAGCGAGCATACGCCTGACGATATCGTGCTTATAAATCTGACCGGGGTTAAAGTAAGTCAGAAAGCCGTCCGTCCGAAAGACGGGCTGCCATAAATGCCATTCGTTCTTCATGTTCCGCACGGGAAGCGAGTACGGATGATCCCGGTCGTTTTCAAGCCTCCAGCCCATACTGTCGGACTCCGCCATAGCTTCGTCTAAGAAAGACTGAAAGCCATGCTTAACAAACAGCATATCATGATCCATCGACATCAAATATTCATAGCCTGCGCCGAGCTCTTCCAACCATTTCATGATGTCCCACATGCCGGGCACGATAATACCGGCTCTTAAGGGATGGCTGTGCGGAAAGGACCAAACGTTCACGTTCTTTGCAAAATCGGGATTGGGTCCGCCGTTGTAGAGAAGGATGCCGGCTTCAGGAATAAAAAAATGGATATTTTCGATTTGTGCCGCCAATACATGCTCGTTCTCATGAGCAATCACTACGATGATGAATCTTTTGTGGATTAGCTCATCTATGTGGGTAGGGGTCATATCCATAGCGACACACACCGCCTTATGATTTGTTCGTTGCAGCAGCCGTTGTATTTATCCTATTCTGCAGCCGGCAAAGTGTGTGACTAGTGCGGTTGAGTTATCCAAGGTTGAGTCATCCAAGCGTGCAAGTCGGCAATCATTTGCGGATAGGACGCAACCCCATACGTGAAATCGGCTCGCGTAGAGACCAAGCTCTTGTCTGACTTCATGTCGTCGTTATAGTGAATGGTGACGGCGTCATGATGAAATTGCTGCTGAAGCATCAGGAGCAGCTCGTATTTGGACAGCTTAGGCTGGCCGGCAAGGTGGACAAGGCCCTGAATGGGATGATGAAAGCACCATTCGATGGCCTTGGCTAATTCGAGTGTCGTAACCCCGTTCCAGAACACTCTGCGATATCCTTGAATGTCGCCCTTTTGCTGCATAAACCAGTGGAAAAGCCCGATGCCGCTCTGTTTCAGCTCAGGCCCGATGATGGAGGTGCGGATCGTTACGGCGTGAGGGCTGTAAACTTCGCCGAGACTTTTGCTTTTCCCATAAACGGATAAAGCATCCGTGGGGTCCCATTCGGCGTACTCCCCGCGCGAGCCGGAAAATACACAGTCCGTGCTGATGTGGAACAGGCGGAAGAGATACTGCTCCGCATACATAGCGAGTTGATGGGGAAACAGGCTGTTGACATAAATAGCTTCCGCCTGCCTCGTGCGGGCTTCCTCATTCAGCAAGCCGGCCGCATTGATGACGGCATCCGGCTTTACCTGAAGGAGCAGGCGCCGCAGATGCTCGTCGTTTCTCACGTCGAGCGACAGGGCCCCGGTATCCGCCGGATCGGCCGACCGCACGGTAGCCCAGACTTCATGTTCCTGCTGCCGGGCGAAGTAGTTCCTTAACATGTGGCCGGCCATGCCATGACCGCCGATAATAAGTAATTTCAAGGAAGGAATCCTCCTTTGAGCAGCATCTCTAAAATTTCCTCCGCCGTCATGAGCGAATCGTTGGAGGCATATTGCCTAAAGGTGGATTTAGGCAGATGACTATAGAAGCTATACAGGGAGGAGGCTGCATTCGCCGGCAGGATAACAAAATATTTCTCATTATATTGATAGGTAAAAGGGATTTCATGTGTGGAAATAAGCACTTCGTGCAGCTTCTCTCCAGGGCGGATGCCGACATCCCTCACAGGCAGAGGTTGGTCTGACAGCTGCTTCATCATCACCTGAGCCAAGTCCATAATGCGGCAGGCATTCATTTTCATAACAAAAGTTTCCCCGCCTACGGCTGCTTTGGCCGCACTTAACAGAAGCCCGATCGCCTCCGGAAGCGTCAGGAAGAAGCGGGTCATGTCCTCGTGGGTAAGCGGGAGATCTTCTCCTTGCAGGATGCGGTTCTTGAAGAAAGGGACGACGCTGCCGTTGGTGCCCAGCACATTGCCGCCTCGAATGCAGACAAACCGGGTCGTGGAGCTGAGATCGTTCGCCCGCACCATCAGCTTCTCTCCGAGCGCTTTCGTCATGCCGTAAAAGTTGATCGGATCTACAGCTTTATCCGTAGAGACGTCGATGACCTTTTTGACTTCGTTCCGAATGCTGGCTCTGATCACATTTTCCGTCCCTTTTACGTTCGTTTTCAGTGCTTCATCCGGCTGTGCTTCACAGATGGGCACGTGTTTGAGGGCAGCCAGATGAAACACATAATCCACATTCCGGCAGGCGTCCTCGACGGCTTCCTGATCGCGGACATCACCGATCATGAACGTGAGGGAAGGATGGAAGGCGAAGTCGCGCTGCATCTTCACTTGCGAAAATTCGTTGCGGGAAAAAATACGAATTTCCTTAGGCATCTCTTGCAGGAGACTGCGGGTAAGCTCTTGCCCCCAAGATCCGGTTCCTCCCGTGATGAGGATGGTTTGATTATGAAACATAGCTCTGTCCTCCTAGTACAATATTGACAACTTTGCTCGATACGTTCGGGTCCAGATAGCCATCCGGGCACTGCCATGCAGCCTGAGGCTGCAGCATCAGCTTAACGCAAGCGGCAATCCGCTCCGGCACAAGCCCTGACAGCAGATTGCTGCCGCAAAGCAGAGTCTCGGGCCGTTCCGTGCTTTGGCGGATGGTAACGGCCGGAACGCCCAGAATGCAGCTTTCTTCCTGCACGGTGCCGCTGTCGGTGATCACGCAGGCGGCATGCTGCTGCAGCTTCAGAAAGTCGAAGAAGCCGAATGGCGGCAGAAAGCGAATGAGCGGGTGCGAAGCCGTGACTCCGAGCTTATCAAGGCGATCCTTCGTACGGGGGTGGGTGCTGCAGATGATGGGGAGCTGTGTATCCTGTGCCGTTAGCTGCAAGCCTGCGATAATTTGCCGCAGCCGGGATTCCTGATCGACGTTTTCCGCCCGGTGGGCGGTAACGAGAATATATCCTTTATCCGCAATACCCAGCTGCTCCAGGATACGGCTGGCATTTGCCTGCTCCTTGTAATGCTCCATAACTTCATAAATCGGATTCCCGGTCATCCAAATCCGCTGGGGAGGAACACCGTCACGCAGCAAATTCTCGCGCGCGCCGGGCGTATACGGCATATTGCAAGTAGAGATGGCATCGATCGCCTTCCGGTTGATTTCTTCCGGCACGCGAGTATCGTAGCAGCGATTTCCTGCTTCCATATGATAGACGGGAATGCCGTGCCGCTCTCCTATGAGCGCAGTAAGCGCACTGTTGGTATCTCCCAGTACGAGCATGCGATCCGGTTTCTCCTGCAACAGCACTTTCTCGACTTCAACGAACATTTGAGCAATCTGCTCGCCGACGGTTTGAGCTTGGAGCCGAATATGGACATCGGGAAGACGAATGCCCATTTGCTCGAAAAAGACGTCGCTGAGCGAACGGTCATAATTTTGTCCGGAGTGGACGAGAAGATGCGAGTCTGCAAGAAGGTCAAGTTTGGCGATCACTAAGCTTAACCGGATAATTTCGGGACGTGTTCCAAGAACCGTCATGATCTTCATAGCGTAACTCTCCTTTTCATAGTAGGCTCCGGTAATAATTCAACGTATCGCTTACCGACTGGGCGAGCGAAAGGGTGGGCTGCCAACCGGTAGCGGAGCGAAGTTTGGTATTGTCGCCTTGAATGAAGGGGGGATCATTAGGGCGAAATAAGCGATCATCGACGGCTACCTCAAAGGGAATTGCCGCATACTGCTGCAGCAGATCGACGATGTCGCTGATGGGGCAGGCTGTGCCGCTGCATACGTTGAACAGGCTGCCGGGAGGCACACCGGTAAGCTGGATGAGCGAGCAGTAGGCGGCGGCTGCATCGCGGACGTCAAGGAAGTCGCGCTTTACGGCCGTATTTCCGACGACGAGCTTAGGAGGGAGATGGCCTTTCTCCATCATCGCCACCTGTCTGGCCAATAGTGCGCATACGCCGGAGGCATTACCCGGTCCAATCAAATTGAAAGTCCGTGCCGTCATCGCCGGAATGGCATAGACACCCCCATACATTTGGATAAGAGAGGTCATGAACTGCTTGCTCCAAGCATAGGGACTGACGGGCCCGACAGGGGAGGTTTCCGTTAAAGGCGCAAAAGGCACAGAATGAAAATCATATTCGTATGCCGTTCCTATACTAAGGAACCCTTGGATGCTCCTTGCCGATGTAGACCGTACAGCCTCCAACATATGCAGCGTACACCAAGCGTTTGTATAAAGCGTTGGAACCGGGTCGGCGTAAGACGCGCTTACATCGTTTGCTCCTGCGAGATGGATGATATGGGTGATCGGATGCTCCTGCAAGAGCTTGGCGATCGTAGCGGCCTGCGTAATGTCACCGGATACGTAGTGCAGACGGCGGTGCTGCAGCAGGCAGTCGGACCTGCGCCCAACGCCGATGACGTTCATATTATGCATGAATAAACAAGCAGCCATATGCTGCCCGACGAACCCGTTAATACCCGTTAGGAGTACGAGAGGGGGTTCACTCAACTCGCTCATACAGGTTCACCGGGCAGTAAAAGTGATTTGAGTTTGCCGAATTGCTCATTGGCCAAGGTATAATCGGACGGCCTTCCGATGTCGAGCCAGAAGTCATTGTTCTCAAAATGGCGCACCTTTTCATTTGCCGCCAGGAGGGCATGAATCAAATCGGGAATGTCGAAATATTGATGGGACGGGATATATTCGGCTACTTCCGGATTCATCATATAGATGCCCATACTCACATAAGCCGACCGGGTCGGCTTTTCTACAAAATTAGTGACATACTCATCCTGCGTTTCGAGCACCCCAAGCTCAATCGGAATGCCTTTCTTTTGGGAAGCAATGGTCAATATGCTGCCTCCCTTAATATGAAAATCTCTGAAGCGGGCAAAATCAAGGGTGGTCAAGACGTCACAATTGATCAGCAAAAAAGGGCCCGGCCTGCGCCCAATCAGCTTAATTGGGCCGACAGTGCCTAAAGGTTCGTTTTCTACATAATAGGAGATCGACACCCCCCGGGAGCTGCCGTCCCCGAAATACGTTTGTATGAGCCCCGACAAGTAGCCGCATGCCATCGTAATGGACGTAAACCCGTAATTACGGAGCTGCTTGACAATGATCTCCAGAATGGGTTGTTCGCCAACGGGCAATAACCCCTTCGGAAGCACCTTGGTATATGGCGCCATGCGCATCCCCTTGCCGCCCGTCATGATTACGACTTCCACAGAAACCAACTCCTTATACGACATATTCATCAGGTCGATACAGCTCGGGATGCTTGCTAATCCATTCAATCGTCCTGGTTAAACCTTGCGCGAGCGGCACAGACGGCTTCCAGCCCATCAATGCCGCCGCTTTGGTGCTGTCCGAGAAGAGGCGGTCTACTTCGCTTTTCTCCGGCCTCACCCGTTCACTGGCGATGCGCACAGGAAGATCCTTGCCAACAATTTGCAGGATCGTGCCAGCCAGCACGCCAATGGAAATTTCCGCTCCGGACCCGGCGTTGATCGTTTGCCCGACGGCTGCCTCATGGTTGGCCGCACAAATGAAGGCATTGGCGGTATCTTCAACGAAGGTGAAGTCCCGGGTTGCCGTGAGATTGCCAAGCACAATTTCGGATTGATGCAGCGCTTGATTAATAATCGTAGGAATGACAGCTCTCATGGATTGCCGGGGGCCGTAGGAATTAAAGGGCCTGACCGTTACGACAGGCAGCGAATACGAGCAATAAAAGCTTTCAATAATTTTATCTGCCCCGATTTTGCTTGCCGAGTAAGGGGATTGGCCTTGAAGCGGATGGGTTTCATCCATAGGCACATAGCGGGCGCTTCCGTAAACTTCGCTGGTTGAGGTATGAATCAGCTTGGGTATGCCTAAGTCCAGAGCGGCTTGAGCGATATTTAAGGTGCCAATGACATTCGATTGCACAACATCAGTCGGATGTTGATAAGAATAAGGAATAGCGATCAGCGCTCCTAAATGAAAAATGGCATCCATGCCCTTGACCGCACGATAGACCCCGTGAGGATCACGCAAATCTCCTTTATAAATGTCTATCTCTTTCCCAATATCGCTAGGCAGTTGATCAAGAAAGCCGCGTGAATTCGTTGAGTTATATCGGATAAAGGCTCTGACGCGCGCTCCGTCCGCAACGAGCTGATGAACGAGATGACTGCCGATAAAGCCGGCTGCACCTGTGACCAATACCTGCTTCCCTCTCATCATGAATGGAACCACTCCTTCCAACATATGGTTACAGTCTATTCTCTTTGCATAGGGATGTAGTGGACTAACCCCCACTTCGAGGGTTAATAGGAAAAAATAGGTAAAGCGCGCATGCGAAAAAGCTGTCCCGGCGGATCTTTGCAGATCTTTCGGAACAGCCTTTTTTTCATAACGCTCCATTAGCCATACGTGTAAGAGATGCCGGAGAATGTGACAGGACCAGTAATCGTTGCGCCAACTAACAGAGAAGATTCCAGTTGAACAGTCAGTGTATAGGCTTGGTTGGATGTTGCTGGAACGTTGGAATCGATAGCTTGGAAGGAGACCGTAACTTCTTGTCCTGTGGATAAGAGCACTGCTTGTCTGCAAGAGAAAATGACGGCATTGTCACGGAGTACGTTAAATAATAACACAGGCGCTAAAAGAGATGAAGTTACCCCAACAGTAGCATTTAAGATAACTCGGTTTGCGCCTTGCGGAATCATGAGTCCAAATTGTGAAAGAGTAATGGGAGTCGTCGTAACTGTACGAGAGAGAGAGCCGCTTGATGCTCCGGGAACGCTTGTCCCGATGCTAACGATATTTGACATGTGACCACCTCCTTTCTCTATATTCTATTAAATTGTAATAACTTTGCTTGGATGGCTGCCATAGATTTCCATTTTTTGTGTGAAAATAGTTACATATCTTCCGCAAGTTATGTTAACCGGATAGACGCATTAACAGGTCAAGTTGGTGCTGAGACACATATGCTATATCTAAACAAATATTGGGAGGTGCCGTGCAAAATGAGTGCTCCCCCTTCAAAGCCTTTCATTTTTCTAAATACGATTCCCAAAAGTGGAACGAACCTCTTGAACCAGCTCTTGCTAGGCATTCCGGGTTCGAAAATGAATGAGTACGTCTTTTATGAAGGGTTGATCAAGGATTTGCCTGCGCATGCTTCCATTCTGAGCAAAGCACTGCCGAATGAACTTTTTATGGGACATGTATACTACTCCCCTGAATGGGCGACGCTGCTCGGACGACTCGGCATCAAGACGATCTTCATGAGCAGGGATTTGCGTGATGTGCTTGTTTCCTTGACGTACTTCATTGTCGACAAGCTGCCCGACTACCCCTTATATGAGCAATTGATCGCGCTGAGCAGCCAGAAGGAACGGTATTTGCTCTTAATTAACGGCATAGGCGATTACCCGAATATCAAAAATTGGTTCGGCGTGTTTCACGGCTGGTTGTCCGAGCCGGGCGTGTTAAACGTCACTTATGAGGAATTGATGAGGTCGCCGGAAACAAGGCGGAAAACCATTACAACAATCGCCAAATTTCTATGGAAAGACAGCAAGCCCCCGATGCCGTTTTCCGAGCTGGTCCGCAGCATGGAAGGCAATATGAACAGCGACCGTTCCTTTACGTTTCGCAAAGGCATTATCGGCGGTTGGAGGAAAGAGTTTGACGAAGAAGTTATTGCAGCGTTCAAACGAGTGGCAGGTGATGTTTTAATTCAAACCGGCTATGAAAAAGATTTGGACTGGTCATAACCGAAAGAAGTGTGGAGGTGAAACATGAAAATCGTAATACCGGCTGCTGATTTGCATATTGGGGGCGGTTGTAAGGTGCTGGTCGATATCGCCGGAGCGCTGACGAACAGGGGACACGAGGTTGAAGTCGTCATTCCGCAGACGGCGACCGTGAAGTATAGAATTCCTTGCAAGCTGACGGTCGTGCCAAAGCTGGACAAAGCCTACATTCCTTATGGCGATATCATTTTGCCCAATTTCTACACAACGTTTCAATCGGCCTTCGAAGCTTGGCCCCAACAAACGGTCAGGTTAAGCCTCGGCTTTGAGCCGCTTTGGGTGCCCAATCGCGAGGCGGCTTTATGGACCTATGCCCAGGATGTACCGATCATCTCGATTTCCAGTTGGTTGGATCAGCAAATTTATGACCATGTGGGGCGGCGAAGCACGATCGTTTCTCTTGGCATAGATCCTCTCGTGTTTCGTCCGCAAGGTCCGCGGATGAAGCCTCTCCAGAGCCAGAAATCAGGAAAAGTCATTCTGTACATCGCCCGGGACAGGAATGACTATGCGTTGAAAGGATTCGATGATTTCTATGCTTGTATGGAAATTATCAAAAATGAGTATGCAGGCGATTATGCCGTGTATATGATCTGTCCGGACGGAAAACTTTCACTCGGGGAACTTTATATCCCTGAGCGCATCTTCTATCCCGTCAATGAATACGAGATGGCGAAGCTGTATCGAACGGCAGATGTTTTCGTGGCCTCATCTTGGTTCGAGGCGTTCTCGCTGCCTCCTCTGGAGGCGATGGCCTGCGGCACGCCGGTCGTGACGACGAATTCAGGCGGTGTGATGGATTTCTGTTCGCACATGAACAGTGCTTATGTCACCAAACCGAGAGATCCCAGGGGGCTGGCGCAAGGCATTTGCGCAGTGCTATCGGATTCCCATTTGGCGGAGAAGCTTGCCCTCGAAGGCAAAGCCGCTGCCGCAAAGCTAACGAAAGCCCATTTTGAGCATAATATTGTGAACGTATTGGAGGCTATCTTCGAGAATCGTTAAGGCAGGTGTGTCAAGTTTGAAAGCAAATTCGAAAGTATCCATTATTATTCCTTTCTATAACTGTGCTTATGTCACTGTAGCGATTGAAAGTGCGCTGAGCCAGACGTATCCGAATATCGAAATCATCGTCGTCAATGACGGATCTACCCGGCATTCGGAGAAAATTGCTCCGTATATGAATCGTATCGTGTATGTGGAGAAAGAAAACGGCGGTACGGCCAGCGCATTGAACGCAGGTATCAGGCGAGCCACTGGCGACTATTTTGCATGGCTTAGTTCCGACGATATGTTCGAACCGAACAAAGTGGCCATGCAATTGGCTTTTATGCAGGAGAAAGGGGCTAAAGTCAGCTATACGTCCTATGTTCATATGGATGGACAGGGGCAAATCTTTGGCGGACCTTCAGGCATAGGCTGCTCCAGCAAGATGGAGTTTTACAGGACGATGCAAAAAGGCTGTATTATCAACGGCTGTACCGTGATGCTGCATATGGATGTGTTTCAGAAGGCCGGTTATTTTAATGAAACCCGCAAATATACGCAGGATTATGATTTATGGATAAGGGTTATGAAGCACTTTGATTTTTATTATTTGGATGAAAGCCTTGTGCGGTATCGGGTGCATGAAGGGATGGGGTCCCGTAAGTATGAGAGCGAGATCGTCAAAGAAATCCACTCGGTTCAATCCGTCTATCGTAAAACGCTGGACGCTTTGATCGCCAAAGAGAGGCTGACGGTTACTTTTCCCATTATTACGCTCAGTATCGGCGGAGCGCAAAGGATGCTGGCGGAGATGGTCAACGGGCTGTCGGCCAAAGGTCATGACGTCACTGTGCTGATGCCGCTAAACGGCGCGCTGAATTATTCCATTAACGCCAAAATCGTTCGTACCAAACAGCCCTATTTGATTCATGAGTCGGAGTATCCCAAGTCAGATGTGATCGTCTCCAATTTCTATACCATTGTTCCGGGGGTTCATCAAGCAAGCTTGAAAGGGAAAGGCGTGCATGTCCGTTTAAGTCTATGTTATGAACCTACTTTTCTGCCGGAGAATCAAATCTCTTTTCCGACCTATCACATTTCAGAGCATATCGTCGTCCTCTCCAACTGGCAAAAGCAGATCATTGCGCTGAATCACGGTCATCAGGCGCACATTGTGCCGGTGGGTGTCGGCACGGCTTTTAAAAACATGCATGTTCGCAATACGCAGTCGCAGCTGCAAATATCAGCGATTATGCGCAGACCGGAAGGCGGCTACTCTTGGCACAGAGAGCAGGATTATTTAATCAGCCAGTTGGAAATCGTGCAGGCCCGGTATCCGCAAGTCCGAATCAACTTGATGTCCCCTCCGGAAGAGTTTAACAGCTCCCCTCTCTTGCAGGCGGTGAAAGCGAGTCATCCGGCTTTTCGCTATTTGACGCCCGGGCACGATGGCGCTATGGCTTACCATTATAACGAAACGGATATATTCGTGAATTCCTCTACGTATGATTCGGCCTCTCTGCCGGGACTTGAGGCGATGCGCTGCGGAGCGGCATTGGTGACGACCTATAATGGCGGGAATATGGATTACTGCCGCCATGAACAGAATGGCTTGATGTCTTACCGGTATGAGAACCGATTGGCGGCCGACGTCAGCCGGTTGATTGAAGATCCCGATTTGCGCAGAAGGCTGGCGGCAGCGGGGGAAGCCGAAGCGGCGAAATGGACGTGGGAGCGCAGTGTAAATGCCTTTGAAAAAGCTTTATATGAGATACGGGCATCGCGATAGATACCCAGATTTATATTTTTAGGTGAGCGTCTAGGACGAGGGTCTACCCCTATGAGTAGTATAGGAGTGTGACAAGATCCAGTATTTGTTAGTATGTGAAAACCTTGGAGGTGCTCTATGTCCCGATCAGAAAAAGGCTGCGCGGTCAAGAAAACCACGCATGTCGTACGTAAAGATAACTGCTGCAAGAGGAAGAAAGGCAAGAAAAAGCATTGTCATGTATGCGAGAGAAAGCTGAGAAGAAGAACGATCAAAGTCATCTGCAAACAGGCTAAAGCCCCTGTTGTCAAACTCACGACCCCTCCACCGGAAGTCAATGTACTAACGAACCCCCCAGATGTTCTGATTACAACACCGCCCCCTATTGTTAACGTAGATACTCCTAAACCTGATGTTCACGTCAAAGTGGAAACGCCGAAAACAGAAGTGAAGGTCAAAGTAGATTACCCGGACGATGAGTGTATGGAAGAGATGAGGCATCAACTGAAGAAGTATTGGGATCATGAAGTCGAGCTGTTCACTTCGAGCGGAGCGGGCTCCGGGGGGGAACCGCCGAACCGGATCGGAATGATTGAGGACATCGGGAAATCGACCTTGACCCTTCGTCCGACAACGGGGAATACGCTGGATCAAATCGTTATTTTCTCCATCTGCCATATCATCGGATTCAGACCCTATGTACCGGTTGCGGCGCCGTAACGGAAGATTATGATGGATGACAACCTTATTTGAAGGAGGAAGCATTACATGGATGTTGTAGTTATTGTTGCCGGTAACAGTTATTCTACGCGGCAAGCCGTTATTAACTTGTTTGACGCTACGATGGATTTCCCCGGACTTGAAGTAGGTGCTAAGTTAACTCCTGTTCTTGCCTCATTAATGGAAGCCGGATTCGCTTTATTCGATTTTGACGGTAACGGCAACGTTACGACGTATTTCCTGGTGCGTGAACAATCAGAGGGTGCATGTACGCCGTTAAACGCGGTTGCAGGCCGCTTGAACACAGAAGTCACTGTACAAACAGGCGCAGGAACAGTGAGCGGCTTGCTGTTACTTATCGGTACCGATGTGATTGAGCTTCAAGAGCCGACAGGAGATATTCTCCTTATTCCAGCTTCCAGCATCGAATCAGTGATATAAGGAGGAGAAACCATGTCATTCGCAGATTTACTGGCGAGTTTTATCGGAAGAACGATCGAGGTGTACTTTACGAGTAATCCGCCTTATGTGGGACAATTAGTATCGGTTGACGATTGTATTTTCACGATGCAGATCAACAATACGTATTACTACAGTCCCCCTGTGATCGTGACCATCGTGGCGGATCAGGTTGATTATATTCGCGTAGTGGCGTAAACGGAAGGGAGGGGATCACGTTGATGGCCGTGAATCTCCTCCGTCCCCCTGAGGGAGAACGGCGTGCTCCTTCATCCATTTCATCCAATCGGCATATTTCTCGGCATGTTGATGCGTTATGCTGGAGCTGCGAATTCTCCGGTGATAGAGAGGCACTGGCAGATGCCTTGCTGCATAGGAACGCGATAAGCGGATGACGATCTCAAAATCTTCGTACAGCCTTCCCTCGTAAGGAGCATTGACCCTCCAGCCTTGGATGCACTTAAGGGCTGCAACCCGGTAGCATCGGGGGGCTATAGGAAGAGCTGCGGCAAGAAGCGCTTCGGGATGAACTTGCGCAGGTGTCTGGCGTATTCCCCCATAAATAAGCTGTTTGCGAGCTCCTTCCGTCCATTCGTAGTAGTCACCATACAGAAGCGATGTCTCCGGTGCTGCCGTGTTGGCAGCGTTAAGTAAAATCCGGGCGGCGTCCGGAGGAAGCCAGTCATCGGCGTCAAGCTCCAGCAGCCAGGGGGCTTCGGTCAAAGTTAGAGCAGCATTCAAACTGCGCGCTTTGCCGTAATTAGCAGGATTGGTATACATACGAATGCGTGGGTCTGCAGGCAACGAGGCCAGCTTCATCTGCGTGTTGTCGCTGGAGGCGTCATCGATGATAATCAGCTCCCAATCCGGAATGCTTTGCGCCAAGACGCTTCGAATCGACCAAAGGAGATAGTCGGCATTATTAAATGTACATATGACAATGCTAATGGCAGGGGATGGTTTCTCTGTTGGCCGGAAGTCCGCTAAGCCTGCTTCAAGAATCGGTCTGACAAGCTCCCACTCTTCCTGCTTCCGCTGCCATTTAGGGTAATGTACAGCTTGGGGCTGCCACCAATGACTGGTGACGGTGAGCCATGACCAAGCTCCCTGCAGCTGCAGCATGTTATCGACGAGCAGATAAGTGTCGAAGGGCAATCGGTCTTTTTCCGAAAAAAAGGGACGGCCGCTCGACCGGACTGCGTGAGTTCTCCAAACGAGGGGAGAGGAAGGCAAATTGTGTCTAGGAGCGGAAGTTCCGCGTTCGTAGACTAGACCGGCGCACTGCTCCGGCAGCGCTGCAAGCTGCTCGGAAAGCTCCGTTAGAAAGCTGCCATGCAGCAAATCTCCTGCCTGAAGCGTTATGAAAAAGGGCTGATCATAGGTATGAAGATGTTCATTCAAGGTTTCTGCCGCATGGTCATGAACGAGCCGGACGGACCACTCGGGAGCGACGTGCATAAGATTGGTTGTGGTCGCATCGGTATGAGCTTTGTTGGACGTTCCAAGCACGTAAACCAGCATATGCGTCCAGTCCCCCCAACAGCAGCAGATGTTAATGCTATTCTATGCTGGTGCCGGGGAGGTGGTTCTAAATGATTTGATGCACGTGCAAATAGTCGTAGATGCGAGAAGCCGATGCTTGCAAAGATTGCCGGTTGGACGAAATGACGATTTCAGGGCTGAGTGGCTGCTCATAAGGCGCTGTAATCCCCGTAAAGTTTGGAATGACGCCTGCCCGTGCCTTCATGTAAAGGCCCTTGGGATCGCGCTCCTCGCATATGTGGAGAGGGCAGTCCACAAAAACTTCAATGAATTCGCCTTCGCTGAACAGCGATCTTGCCTGCTCCCGATCCTTCCGGTAAGGGGAAATCAGTGCCACGATCGCAACCATCCCCGCATCGACAAGCAGCTTGGCCGCTTCTGCCGTTCTGCGAATGTTTTCGCTGCGGTCTTCCGGGGAAAAACCGAGATTGCCGTTTAAACCGTGCCGAAGATTGTCCCCATCCAATACGTAGGAACGCACGTTCCGGTTGAAAAGCAATCGATCCATCTCATAGGCAAGCGTAGATTTGCCAGATCCGGACAGACCTGTGAGCCAAAGTACGCAGCTTTTGTGGGAATTCAAGAGATGCCGGTCCTCTTTGGAAATGTTGGAAGGCTGCCACTGAATGTGTTTATCGGACAAGAGGTTCCCTCCCTTAGCTTGTATTTCTATATGTATATGCTAGAGGAGAATGTCAGGTTCTGGTCTGATTTCCGTATAGAAATACAAAGATGATAGATGAAGGAACTAGAAACCTGAAAATTGGATGAATGCGGCGTATTCCCACTTTGCGCTAAGCCGCATATGCTAAATGGGAGAGCCTAAGGGTACGAGGAGGGAAATCGACATGCAGGAACAGATCACTTCGATCTTGGAGCATATGGCGAAGTCGCAGCATGAAATGGCGCGCACCTTGGAAGCGAAACGCGAGGTAGTTGCTCATATGGCGAAAATGGTTGATGAAATCCCCGACCATAATCCTACCTTCGGAGAGATCAAAGCGTTAATGGAGCATTCCCTGAGTATTACCAAAGGGATTTCCAGCTATCTGAACAGCCTTGCTGAGCTGGAAGATGCCATCGCGGATACTCTTTCGCCTATTGTGAAGGCCATGAAGGAACAGCCCGGTGATGAATAAATGAGGGGCAGGGAGTGGAGAAATTGAACAGAACGGACAGTTACTTATCTTTCTTGGATGCCACGGCCAAAATTCAACAGAATGTCGCTCTGATCCTAGAGGCCAAGGCTGTACACGCCGAGAAGTCGCGCAATTGGATTTGCCGCCATCTGTCTACAGCAGCCTACGAAAGCAATGCCGAGCATGTGAAACAAGCGGGCGATATCCATGAACAGCTCATTGAGGTTATTGCAGGAATTACCAAAATGGAGGTCGCTTTTGCCAAAAATTTAGGCATTCTCATTGCGGAAGAAGAGAGCTCCGGTTTTGGCGGCAGCGGCAGTGGCGGAGGTGGAGGCGGCCTAAGCGACTTGTTCGGCGGTTCGGGCCTTGACTTTTCAAAATGAGGATTCATGAAAAAGAACAGCAGATAAAGCTGGATATACTAGACTCTCTTGCCAAGAGCCAGCGGGCCTTGGCCCGAATCATTGAGAGCGTAGCCGGATCCGTAGAAACATCGCCGCAGCTAGCCGGCCAAGTCGCTGACAATTTGGCCTCTATCGTAAACTATCAACAAATATTGGCACGGAAAATCATCGGATTGCCGATTCGCGTGAAACAAACCGGACCCCCGGGACAACCATGGTTGAACGTATACGCCGGCGTTCGTCAAGGTGTTCGTAAGCCCCCCTCTTCGTAGAAGGAAGAGAATGGGGCTTTTTTTGATGCTTTCATCGAAACGGCAGTAGTCATTCGCCAATTTCTAGCCAAGCTGGGTAAGCGCATATGAATCTGTCCCAAGGCAGTCATACTATGAAAGCAGGTCGAACATACATCATGCGGAAGGCCTTGAAGCGGGCGGCGAAAGTGACTTATGACAGATGTCCGATTTTCAGCTGGAGATGATACGGGCTTAAACGTATGCCGTGTCCATCGGGATGGATAAACATACAATGGGAACGAAATCGAATGCACATCACAGTGGGAGGGTGTGGATATGAAACAGCGCAGGCAGCGAAAGCCGTTACTACCCAGGAGGAGAACTAGACCCGTATTCAAGCCCATTTCAAATCACGAATCGCCAAAAGTATCTGTCGTCATCCCTGCTATGAATGAAGGAAGAACAATTGCAGCCGTGATTCGTCAAGCCCGGATGGTTCATCCGGCAGCTGAGGTCATTGTGGTCGTCAACGGTTCAACGGATGGCACCGAACGGATCGCCCGCCAGATGGGGGCGCGGGTCATTTCCTTCAAGGAATCGTTAGGCCACGATGTTCCCCGAGGCGTTGGCGCCAGTTATGCGAAAGGAAGCACAATCCTATTTATTGATGCGGATATTGTCATTGCAGCGAAAGATTTGAGGCCATTCGTGCTGGCGGTGGACCGGGGAGTGGATGTGGCGCTAAACAGTTATTCCGGCAAAACGGATAAAGTGGACGTACATCCTGTTGTGTTAGCCAAGCATGCCCTTAATGTTGCTCTCTCCCGTCCGGACTTGCGGGGAGCTTCCATGACGACAATCCCGCACGCCATCAGTCGTAAAGCGCTGAATGAAATTCGTGCCGGCAACCTGGCTGTGCCGCCTCTCGCCCAAACCATAGCAAGTGTAAAGGGGCTCACGCTGAACAAAGTTTACAATGTGAATGTGGGTCGGATCAATCCAAGAAAACGAAGAAAATTTAAGGTGGACCCGCTGCAAAATCTTATTCTTGGAGATCACCTCGAAGCCCTGAATTGGCTGCATGAACAGACGAATGAGCGTGGTCAGCTAACGGATTTAACAAGGGACCGAACCTTTGTGGGGTGAAGCTGATGAATAAATTAATGAGGAAACGAGTGAAACAAAGACCGAAAGCGAGAACCGTCATCCCCGTACGCCGTATGCGCAGGGGCTCCAGACCGGTGGCGCAGTTAAGAAGAAGAGTATATGCAATCGGCGCCAGATATGCCACGGACCATCCTCTGCAAGAGCACATGGATCCAAGCGCGTATATAAACTCCTTATGGCAGTCGTTCTATACGTCGAAGGAAATCGGAACGATTTCGGAGGGGCAGTATCTGAGCATCTCCCGGGCGTTTCTTGCAGGTTACAGCGAGAAGATGGGGATGCCGACTCCGAATCTTGTGCTTGTTCCGACAAGGAAAACGATCGGAGCGGTGGTTACCGTTTTTAATGAAGAAAAAACGATAGCGCGTGTGCTGAATGAACTGCAAAGATTGCCCCTTCAGGAATTGATAGTCGTTATTAACGGTTCAACCGACAACAGCGTTCATATTGCCAGGCAGTGTCCGCAGGCCACGATTGTTCATTACCCTAGTCTCGTTGGGCATGATGTCGGGCGATCGATTGGCGCCAAGCTTTCCTCCTCTGACATGATGCTTTTTCTGGATGGCGATATCCCGATTCAAACCGAAGAGTTGGTTCCCTTCATACGGGCCATCGACGGGGGATGGGATGTCGCTTTAAACGATATCTCCCCGTATATCGGTCTGTTCGCACATCGCGACGGGGTTTCGATCGTCAAACAATTCGTGAACCGGGTTCAGGGGCGGCCGGAGCTCCAAGCCAACTCCATGACGGCGATTCCCCACATGCTCTCCCGCAAAGCGCTTGAAGTGATCGGAAGCGCAGCGTTAGCGGTTCCTCCTAAAGCACAGGCGAAGGCAATCCGCTATGGATTGCGTATTTGCGCACCGGCAAGCATCGATGTGGTCACTTCCAACAAAACGACCAGATTCAACACCGGGACGGCCAATCCGGTTGCCAATCTGATTGTTGGCGATCATCTGGAAGCACTTCATATGCTGCTGGGCGAACATGGCAACAGACTGCAATTTAAAGATGCTCATCGGACGCGAGCAGCCCTGGCGGGGGGATCGGTATGAACAGCACAAGCATTATCATTCCAACGTTTAACGAAAGAAAGCTGCTGCTGGATTGCATTTATTCCATCCGGGAGCATACAAGAATTCCTTATGAAATTATTGTGGTCGACAATGCCTCTACCGATGGGACGCTCGACGATCTGGTCCGTGAGAGGATTCCTTTCGTCTCCTTCTCGGAAAACAGAGGCTTCCCTGCGGCTTGCAATGCGGGCATGAAGCTGGCTAGAGGCAGCTCCGTGCTTTTGCTGAATAACGATGTACTGCTCACGCCGAATTGGTTGGATCATATGCTCACCTGTCTGTATCACCGAAGCGATATCGGCATTGTAGGACCCATGACGAACTACGCCAGCGGTATCCAGCAAATGAAAGAGCCGTATACGAATATGACGGATATGATCCTCAAGTACAACGTGGGAAATAAGGGGAAATATGTTGAGGTGCAGCGTTTGGTCGGCTTCTGCTTTTTGTTCAAGCGCGAAGTCATGGAGAATATCGGCTTATTGGATGAACGGTTCAGTCCCGGTCATTATGAGGATGACGACTACTGCTATCGCGCAAGGCAGGCCGGCTACAAGCTCATGCTTACCGAAGATACCTTTATCTTCCACCACGGAAGCGCGAGCTTCGGCAAGAAGGGAGAAAGCCAACTGCAAGGTATTGTGGAGCGTTCGCGCAAGCTTTTTATAGAAAAGTGGGGCATCGATCCCAA
This sequence comes from Paenibacillus sp. FW126-R14, assembly GCF_058789495.1. Classification (NCBI taxonomy): domain Bacteria; kingdom Bacillati; phylum Bacillota; class Bacilli; order Caryophanales; family Paenibacillaceae; genus Paenibacillus; species Paenibacillus sp. FW126-R14. The sequence goes on from NZ_JBYTBS010000025.1 coordinate 43,882, forward strand.
AGCTTTTATTTGAATGAGCAAGAGGAAAGGATGGCGTTGCTATGAAGGGAGTCATTCTAGCGGGGGGAACTGGCACGCGTCTGCGACCCTTGACGAAAATGATTAACAAGCATCTTCTGCCCGTCGGCAAATATCCGATGATTTACTATGGGATTGAAAAGCTGAGAGAAGCGGGAATCACCGATATTCTGCTGATCACGGGCAAGCACTCCGTCTCCCTCTACACCGATTTCTTAGGCAGCGGGAAGGAGTGGGGCGTTAACATTTCTTATAAAATACAGGAAGAAGCCGGCGGCATCGCCGATGCTTTGGAGCTTGCGGAAAACTTCGTGCATCCCGGCGAAAAACTGCTTGTGCTGCTGGGGGATAATCTGTTCGAGGATTCGCTGATCCCCTATGTGACACAGTTCGAAGCTCTGCCGGAGGGAGCTAAGGTGTTTTTGAAGGAAGTGGAGGACGCCAGAAGATACGGGGTTCCGGTCATGGACGGCGAGCTGATCAGACGAATTGAAGAAAAGCCTGAGCATCCGCAGTCTTCTTATTGTGTTACCGGCATTTATATGTATGACTCCACCGTATTCGACTTGATTAAGACGGTGGAGCCTTCTGCCCGTGGCGAAATGGAGATTACCGATGTGAATAACTTATATGCGGAGCAGGGGAAGCTCAGCTATCATCTGCTGACAGGGTGGTGGTTTGACGCCGGCACCTTCCTGTCCTGGTTTGAAGCGTCCGACAAGCTGCGGGAGTATCCGAACCTGCAGGCGCCGCCCAAGCCTGACGCCGGTGATGACACGTGAGGAAGTACGATTACGTCATTATCGGAGCGGGGATTATCGGTCTCACCATTGCCCGTGAGCTGAAGAAGCGGGAGCCGGGCGTGACCATTTGCGTCTTGGAAAAAGAGTCCGATGTGGCTGCGCATGCAAGCGGCCGCAACAGCGGAGTGCTGCACGCAGGCTTCTATTATTCCGCCAACAGCTTGAAGGCGAAATTCACCAAAGAGGGCAATCAGGCGATGCGCGCTTATTGCAAGCAAAATGGCCTGCAGCTCAATGAATGCGGCAAGCTTGTTGTGGCCAAGGACGCCTCCGAGTTAGCGGGCTTGGAAGAGCTGAAGCTGCGGGCGGACATCAACGGCGTGCCGCTGCTGTGGATGAACGAGGAAGAAATCGCGGTCATCGATCCGAATGCGAGGACATACGGGAAAGCTCTGTATTCCCCGACAACGGCGTCGGTCGATCCGATCGAAGTTTGCCGCACCCTGAAGCGTGAAAATGCAGAGAACGGCGTCGAGTTTCATTTTCTAACGAAGTATCGCAAGCATCGGGGAGACCTCCTTTTTACCAACTCAGGTACTTATAAATACAACTATCTGATCAATTGCGCCGGACTTTATGCGGACAGCATCGCTCATGACTTTGGATTCGGAGAGAAGTATACGATCATTCCGTTCAAAGGCATGTATTTGAAATATACGAAAAATAAAACCGATGTCGTCACGAACATCTATCCTGTTCCGAATTTGAAAAACCCGTTTCTCGGGGTTCATTATACAAAAACGGTGGATGGCAGCATCAAAATCGGACCAACGGCGATGCCGGCCTTTTGGCGGGAAAACTACCAAGGGCTGCAGGGCTTCAACCTGAAGGAGTTTCTGCAGATTGCCGGTTATGAGCTGAAGCTGTTTATTACCGATTCTTTTCATTTCAGGCGCTTGGCCTTTCAGGAAATGCGCAAGTATATCAAATCCTATTTCATCGGGCTGGGCATGAGTATGGTCAAGAACATCGATCCCAAAGGCTTTGGCCATTTCCTAAGACCGGGCATCAGGGCGCAGCTGCTCCATATCGAGACCTTGGAGCTGGTTCAAGATTTCGTGATCGAAGGCGACAACCGCACCATGCATATCCTTAATGCGGTATCGCCGGCTTTTACATGCTCGATGCCGTTTGCCGCCTATGTGGTCGATCAGATTATGAAACAACGAGGAGGAGCCCTTTCATGAAAGTGATTCCGACCAAGCTGCCGGGGGTCGTGGTGCTCGAACCGAAAGCGCATGGTGATCATCGCGGATTTTTTATGGAAAGCTATAACCGGCAAACGTTGGCAAACGCAGGCATTCACCATGCCTTTATTCAAGATAATCATTCCTTGTCGGTGGAAGCGGGCGTTCTTCGCGGTCTGCACTATCAATTAGAGCCCAAAGCGCTGACCAAGCTCGTTCGAGTAGTATCCGGCGCCGTGTATGACGTTGTCGTCGATATCCGCAAAGGCTCCCCCACCTATGGAGAGTGGGTCGGCGTCATTTTGAGCGCGGACAACAAACGCCAAATTTTAGTTCCGAAGGGCTTTGCCCATGGCGCCTGCACATTAGTTCCGAATACACAGTTGCTCTATAAAGTGGATGATTATTATTCGCCTGAGCATGACCGTGGCATCGCTTGGGACGATGGGGATCTGGGCATCGCTTGGCCGATCTCGCAGCCGGTCTTGTCCGACAGGGATCGTCGGCAGCCTGCTCTTGCGCAGGCGGAGAATAACTTTGTTTATGGAGGGGACTTATCATGAAAACCATTTTGGTTACGGGAGCGGGCGGCTATATCGGCAGTGTGCTTGTACCGAAGCTGCTGGATAAAGGCTATGCCGTGAAGGCGGTCGACCGCTTTTTTTTCGGTACCGATAAGCTCCCGTCGCAGCATCCGAATCTCGTCATGATTAAGGAGGACTCCCGCCGTTTGAAGGAGGAAGCCTTTGCCGACGTTTATGCGGTCATTGACCTTGTGGCGATTTCCAACGATCCCAGCGGTGAATTGTTTCAGGAAGCAACGTACCAAATTAACCATATTTCCCGTGTGAGCACGGCGCATAAAGCGAAGAAGCTTGGCGTGAAACGATACATTCTACCGTCTTCCTGCTCCTTATATGGTTTTCAAGCCCCTGACGTGATCGTCGATGAAACTTCTCCTACGAATCCGCTGACGACGTATGCCAAAGCGAACGAAATGGCCGAACAAGGCGTGCTGCCATTAGCAGATTCCGCCTTCACGGCCGTTGTCATTCGCCAAGCAACCGTCTATGGCCATTCTCCTCGCCTTCGCTTCGATTTAGCCATTAACGGGATGGCGCTGGGCGCCTATCGGAATGGAGTCATTCCCTTAATGAGAGACGGTTCTCAGTGGAGACCGTTCGTTCATGTTCAGGATACAACCGATGTTATGTGCTTGCTGCTGGAGGCGGATGCCGGAGTCATCAACGGTCAAATTTACAACGTGGGCTCGGACAGCAACAACTATCAGCTCGGTCAATTGGCAGAGGAGATTACCAAGGTCATCCCCAAGCCCGTAACCATTGCCTGGTATGGTGCGCCCGATCACCGATCCTATCGCGTCAACTTCGACAAAATCGAGAAGGCCTTGGGATGGAAAGGCCAATGGACGGCTGCGCAGGGAGCTCTAGAAATTTATAACGCTCTGGCAGCGGGTGAAGTGCCGGGCATGGATCAAACGATTACGCTGGACTGGTACAGCGAGCTCATCAAGTGGCACAAGATTATTAAGGATGCCACGCTGTATGGCGGTATTTTGGATATAGAAGGATCGAGGGAGTAATGAAACGCATCGCGCTGCTAGGCGCTAATGGTCAACTGGGCTCCGACATCCATCGGGCATTGAAAGAGAATAGCCAGTTCGAAGTTGTCCCGATTACGCGGGAGATGCTGAACGTGGAGAATACGGAAATCATCATTCCGGTGCTTGAAAAGCTTGGTCGCATTGACGTGCTTATTAACTGTACGGCGTTTCACAATACAGAGCAATGCGAAGCCGATCCGCTCAAGGCGCTCGTTATCAATTCAATCGCTGTTTTGCGCATGGCGGCTTATTGCAAGCAGAATGCAACGCTGTTCATCCATTTCAGCACGGATTATGTGTTTGACGGCAGCAAACAAGCGCCTTATACCGAGGAAGACCGGGTAAACCCGCTGAACGCCTATGGCAGCAGCAAAGCGGCAGGAGAAGAAGCGATTGCGGCCTATTTGGATACCTACTTTATTTTCCGGGTATCTTCGCTGTTTGGAGAAGCCGGGGCCAGCGGGAAGGGCGGCAATTTCGTGGAAACGATGATTCGGCTCTCGAAGCAGGGAAAGCCGGTATCCGTTGTTGAGGATGTCATCATGTCACCGACACATACGCGGGACGTGGCTGACATGGTGCGGGCCTTCCTGGAACAAGAGATTACGGCATACGGTGTTTATCATTGCTCGGGCGAAGGTGCTTGCAGCTGGTATGAACTGGCAGCGGAGACGTTCGCGATTTGCGGTATTGCCTGCGAAACGACGCCGATCCTGAACAGCGCGTATGGGGCTAAAGTCCGCAGACCTTTATACAGTGTGCTAGACAACAGCAAATTGAATCGCATTTATCCGATGAAAAGCTGGCAAAGCGCATTGACTCAATATTTGCAGCTCAAAGGACATGTCAACATCAGCGGAGGCGAGTAGGAATGAGTGCTTTAAGAGCTGTGAAAGCGAGGACGAAGTTGAGGGCGGGAAAATCGCCGCTGCGATCGGTAAGCAGGATGAGGAAGCGTGTGCGGAGAGTGCGGAAAGTGCGGAAAGTTAAGCTCCGGCCTGTCGCATCCCTGTCCCGTTACAAGGAAGAATGGACAATGGGCAGCAACCAAGGCTATGGAAAAGGCTGGTCTCACGGGTTCCACATGGGCCGCTGCCAAAGCTTGATGCGGGACATTCCTCAGGAACGCGGCCTTATCTGGGATTTGAAGGTGATGTACGTAAGGGCTAACGGGCTGCCCTATGCGGCGATGGATGAAGGTATCGAAGCCAGTCTGCGGGATATGGTCAGAGAAGTTATCGTCGTCAATCCGGCCGATTCCCTCGTTCAGATCGCACAGGAGGCAAGGCCCGATCTGGTGCTCGTACTCGATGCGATTGGTCAATCGGTGCCGGGAGATGTCGTGCAGGCGATTCGGGCGCAGGGCATTCGCACCGCGATTTGGCTGCCGGACGATCCCTACCATTCGGATCAATCGATGGGACTCGTGCCCCATTTTGACTATGTGTTCACACTGGAGAAAAGCTGTGTAGAGCCCTACAAGTCAGTGGGCTGTGCGAATGTGCATTATTTGCCGTTCGGTATTCATCCCGATAGGGTAAAGCTGGACTATGTGCCGACGAATTTTCACAAAGATATATGTTTTATAGGTACAGCTTTCTGGAACAGGGTTGCTTTCATCGATGAAATGGCGGACTACCTGCAAGATAAAGATTTTATGATTAACGGCTACTGGTGGGACCGGTTAAGCTCCTACAAGAAGCTGTCTTCGAAGATTCAAGGCTACTGGCTGAGTCCGCAGGACACGATGAAGTATTATCACGGGGCGAAAATCGTCATCAATCTGCATCGGGCCACGGACGATATTTCCCATAACAGCAACAGCAGGCAAATTCCGGCTTTCTCGCCGAATCCGCGGCTGTTCGATATTACAGCGTCCGGGACTTTGCAGTTAACGGATGTCCGTGACGAACTGACGAATTTCTATAAGCCCGGCGAAGAGCTCGACACGTTCAGCTCCCCGCAGGAGCTCATCCAGAAAATTGAGTACTATCTAGCGCATGAAGAAGAACGGCAGCACATTGCATTGCGAGGAATGGCGCGAACGTTGAAGGATCACACGTATCGCAACCGATTGAATGAGTTGTTAACGATAACGCAAAAAGGCGGGTGAACGCATGCTGCCCCTAACGAAGAAACAAAGCGCTAAAAAGCTGGGCAAAGTCATCTCCTTTCGGAGAAGCAAACGGTCCCGCAAGCGCAAAGGCAAAGGTCTTCCTGCTTCTATACGGGTAAAAAGGAAGCGGAGACGGGTTCCGTTGCTCCCGCCGCTCCAGCCTGTGCCGGCAGAAAGAGGAACCTACGATCAAGGCTATAACGAAGGATTTGACAGAGGCTTCGATAAAGGACACAGGGATGGGAAGCATGCAGGGGGCGATGCCATTGTGGATAGCTTGCTGCCAGACTACCAAATCCTGCCCGACATCACGATTGAGCAAGTTGTTGCTGCCGGCGTGGAACATTTGCGGCCGCACATTTATCACCTGCTTTCCGCAAGGGAGCTGGGAGAGAGAATCGTCGCCGCACTTGATGCAAGAGCGCCATTTTCCCTCGTTCGCTTAGGGGATGGCGAGCTGCTGACCTTGGCGCAGGAAACGATTTTACCGATTGACCAGATTAAGCAGGAAGGCCCGTTCCTCTCGTATGCCGGCGTAGAAGTACCGGACCTGGCGATTAAAGCGGAGCTGGTGCAAGCGATTCGCCGGGCCAGCGTAATCGGCATTCCGAAGCTGCGGGTGCGCAATTTCCAGCCGCTCGCGTTTGCGGTGTTTAAAGCTGAAAATATTAACTTCCGCGAGCTTGTCCTGACGGACTCCCTAGTGAATTACTATCTCTATCACGAGGGCTACTTGTCGCGGATTACGCAGGGCAGAAAGGTGCTGCTGGTCGGCAATTTGGCCCCTCATTTGGCCGAAGTGCTGCGCCCGCACGGCGTGAATATTGTTGGCGAGATTACGCCGGTTCTCGGTGTGAAGGATATTCCGCACATTAAGGACAACATAGCCGGCTACGATTTCGACATCGCTCTTGTTTCCGCAGGGATATCGGCTGTCGTTATTTCGGAGTGGATTGCGTCGAGCATGGGGAAAGTAGCGATCGACTTCGGGCATTTGGCGAACTCAATCGTGAGAGGGGAGGCTCCTTACCGATGAGAACAGCAAGCAAACGAGCTGTCCGGAGGCTCGCGGGCAGATCGCGTAAATACAGCAGAAAAAGCAAAGGAAAGCTCGCTAAGCTGAGCAAAACGGGAAAGCGTGGCAACGTCCTGTCCTTTTCCACAGCAAGCTATAACCGCGGCTATAATGAGGGCTTTAATTTGGCCTATGACAGCGCGCACGATTACGCATATCAGCTTGGTTGGGAAGCAGGAGCAGCGCCCTCGGACTTCCAGGGAACAAGCATTATCATCGTTACGACGAATGCTCAACGCCAGCATCTTCAGAACTGCATCGAGAGCATCTACGAGCATACGCCGGAGCCTTTCGAAATCATCGTTATCGATAATGCGTCAACGGATGATACGGCCCAGTATTTGAAAAGCTTAACCGGGAAAATCCGCTACCGGATTCTGACCTCCAATCTCGGCTTTGCCGGAGGGACGAATCAAGGGCTGCGGATGGCTCGCGGCGCCAACCTGCTGTTCTTGAACAACGATACCATTGTGACCAAGGATTGGCTGAAAAATATGCTGACCTGCTTAACCAGCAGCGAGAAATTCGGTCTGGTGGGACCCATGACGAATTATATAAGCGGCGAGCAGCTGCTGGAGACGAACTACGCGTCTACGGAGGAAATGCATCGTTTTGCCGCAGCCTTCAATCAGTCGAACGCCGAGAAATGGCAGGTCAGCACGAGATTAACGGGCTTCTGCGTGCTCATGCGGCACGGGGTTTTTGAGCGGCTTGGGTATTTGGACGAAGGGTTTGAGATCGGAAATTGTGAGGATGACGATTTCGGCTTGCGGGCGCGGATGATGGGATTAGAGCTCGTTATTGCCAAGGATACCTTCATCCACCATGTCGGCAGCGTCAGCATTAAAGCGTTGGGCGAGCAACGGTTTGAAGAGGTATACGGAAGAAACCTGGAATTCTACGCTCGAAAATGGGGCGACTCCCACAGCTTGCTGCATGAGGTTCGGCAAAAGCTGGATGGCGGCAGCGCGGCGATGAAGGACTTCTATCCGAGCCATATTGTCGTCCGAGGCGTATCCTCACGGCTGTATTGGATTGAGAACGGACACCGCCATCCGATTGAAGGAGAGGCGCATCATTTGTCTGCCAGCCGTGTCTCCCAAGTTGATCTGCGCAGCTGGCCTATGGGCCATACCCTGCCGCATCATGAGGTGCAGAGCAAGCTTGCGGCGCTTGCCCAGGGAGCTTGCATCGACGGCGTTTATCAAGAAGGGGCGCTGGTCCGAAGCGAAGGAAATTACGTCTATCAAATAAAAGGCGGCAAGCTGCATCGTTTCATTAACGAGTGGCCGTTAAGATACTGGAATATGGATCTGCGCCACCAAACCCATGTTGGCTGGGATGACCTGCACCGGTTTGAAACCGCGCTTCCGATCATTGCTCCCGCCATCATCACGGCGAATAACGTGTAAAGGAGTCAGAAATCTATGAGAGTGAAGGCCGCAGTACGCAGAAGGCTGAAAGGCAAGCTTCTCAGGAAAGCGAAGCCGGTTCGCGGCAAGAAAGCCCTCCTGAGAAAGAAAAAGCGCCCCGTCAAAGAGCTCCTCACACATCAAGGAGGCTTCGACAAGGGCTTTGACAATGGATATGACAGAGGCTATATGGATGGTTTTCAGAAAGGCTTTGAACAAGGCTTCGATCATCACTATTCGGCCTCTTGAGCAAGGGGCGGCAGCTTGAAGCGTCTGCACAGGCAGGCTGCCGCCTCCTTTGTTTAGACTGTCACGGGCAGCTAAACTTATCCCCAGCGCAAAATGAGCCCAGCGTGTGTAAGTCCGGCACCAAATCCGTAAAGCAAGAGAGTGTCGCCAGCTTGCACTTTGCCTTCTTTCACCCCTAAATCCAGCGCGAGCGGAATGGATGCCGCTGACGTATTGCCGTAATATTCAAGGCTGTATAACGCTTTTTCAAAAGGAATTTCGCTTTTCTCACAGATCGATTGAATGATCCGCAGGTTAGCGCTGTGCGGGACAAACCAATCGATGGCCGTATGCGATAGTCCGCTCTTGGCGAGCAACTGCTCGATGCCGTCCGGAACCGTGGACACCGCGAATTTATATACTTCGCGTCCGTTTTGGACGAGCTTGCCGTTGCCTGTGAGCGGTATGTCCTGCCACTGCGAAGCCAGCCCGGTGCGGTACACATGCTTGCCGCCGGAGCCGTCCGAGCCGAAGTGGTGGGCCAGGAAAGCAGGCCGTTCGTCCTCGCGTTCCACGACCACGGCCCCGGCGCCGTCGCCGAACAGAATGCAGGTCGACCGGTCGGTATAGTCTGTGATTTTCGACATCGAATCTCCGCCGACGACCAGAATTTTGCGGTGCAGGCCGGCCGCGATCAGTCCGCTTGCGGTATGCAGCGCATAGGCAAACCCTGCGCAGGTGGCGTTGAGATCATAGGTGCCGACAGCAGGGAGGCCGAAATGAGCTTGAACCATACAAGAGACTGGCGTTGAGGGCAGGTCCGGCGTATGGGTGGTGACAATGATCAGTTCCACGCCGCTCAGCGCTTCCGGATAACGATCCAGCATATTTTGCACGGCAGCTATACATAAATGGCTTGTGAATTGATCGGGGGCGGCGATTCTGCGTTCCCGCATGCCGGTGCGCTGGACGATCCATTCATCGTTCGTTTCCACCATTTTTTCCAGATCGGCGTTGCTCAAAATATGCGATGGCACGTAGCTGCCTATAGCTGAGATGCGGGCGGGCAAGGGATTCGAAAGCGACATGAGAATCTCTCCTTTTTTATTACCTAGTATTAGTACCAGATACTAATTTATACGTTTACTTTACTGGAAAACAAGGTGGCTGTCAATGTGTGAATTGCTCAATTGGCTGGTATGGATCATCCATTTAATCGTAGATTGAGCAATAAAAAAATCGATGATATCATTATGACAACCTTCGTTTTCAGATTTGGACCGACTTCTGCCAGACAAATACCTGTTGTGAGAATGGGTTTTTGCTTGCAAAGGGATTACATATGGTTTCTAGCCATTTCATGAATTTGAGGAAAATGTCTCTTCACATACCAATTAGCAGGGAGAAATCAAATGAGCCATCTAATTAGAGAAGCAACTATGCAGGATACATTAGCATTAAGCACATTAATGAGCGAATTGACAGCGAGTGAAGTAACAGTTAGCGATATGGAAAACCGGTTGCAGTTTGTAGCATCAAGTCCATTTGATACGTTATACGTATACGAAGATCAGGTTATTGGAGTTGTTGGTGTACTAGGATTTAGGTTGCGTGAAAATTTGGAGGAAGTATCACGCTTCGGAGAAATATCGGTTATTGTAGTAAGCGAATCCTTTAAACGAAGAGGGGTAGGAGCCCGCCTTTTAGAATTCGCAGAGGAGCTGGCCGATCGACACGATTGTAAAGGCACATGGCTGGTATCGGGATACAAACGGACAGATGAAGCTCATAAGTTCTATATTGCAATGGGTTTTGAAGATACGGGTGTGCGATTTGTGAAGAAGAGATAGGATTGTTCATTTCAAATAATCAAAACGGCTAGTGGAATTGCTATGTGAAGATATGAGGATTCTACCGGAGGGAAGTTAATGAGAATAGATTGGTCCATATTTATAACAAATTCAATTATTTATCTTTCAATTACACTCTTGATAGTACTTCTAATTTACAGATTTCTTTTGAAAAAGAAGTAGCAGGCAGAGGAAGATAACTGGAAAAAATCCCTCTAAATCGCCCGAAAGATGAGCTGCCGAGGGAATTAAAGGAAAAACTCCCATAAATTTGACCGGATATCGTAGATTCTTACGAAATCTGTTCAGATAGAGGGAGTTTTTCCTGTTTCATGGACTTGATAAGCTTCTAAAGTTATATTAGTTGGAATTTTCACCTTTATTTGGACGTGGAAGATTACCTGTACAAAGGGCTTCCTCCTAGAAATGACTGGTGACATGGACGTAAGGCACATTTCGTATATTTTTATCAGAATAGTTATAGAAGCGCAGTATTTTCTATTTTAGATAATTAGTTATTTTTATATATTGGGTGGGGAGGTGAAACAGCCTGTTGAAGCGGAAAGAAGTGCTTCTCAGAAGGAACAGTAACGATAAGAAAATCAACTAGATGGAGGGCCCGAAAATGAAAAGAAATAAACCCATGATATCGATGCTCTTGGCCATTTTGATGGTGCTGGGTGCAGCTCCTATGCATGTTATGGCTGCCGGGTATACGATTAACTATTCCGCCAATGGGGGTTCCGGCGCGAAGTCAGAAACGACGGACGGCGTGTCTGCTTATACGATTCTGACCAATACGGTTGCGGGAATTACTTACACCAATCATACTTTTGTGAAATGGAATACGGCTGCTAATGGCTCCGGTACAAGCTACACGCCGGGAAGCTCAAGTGTGCTTCATGCGGACTTGAATCTTTCCGCGCTCTGGTCGTTAAATGCTCCGACTGTAACCGCTACCACGTATAACCCGTTGCAAATTACAGTCTCTTGGAACTCGATTGCAAATGTCCATTATAAAATCGAAAGAAAAACGAATGGCGCTGCTGACACCGAATATGCCGTATTGAATGGTGACTTAGTTGCTAGTGCGTATAACGATACAAGCGTCATGGCTGGCGGAAAGTACGATTACCGTGTCACAGGATCTGACGGCAGCTTTGCGGCTGCTTCTGGAGTAACAACTACGCCCGGCGTGATGCCTGCTGCTTCCGCTCCTGCCGTTCAACCTGCGATTACAGGTTATGCGAATAACGGAGTTACAACCGTATCAGGCACAACGGTTACGCTCACTGCGGATGTATCGGCAAATGGGCTGCCTATGTATTACACACTGGACGGTACAACGCCAACGGGAGGTTCGACGCTTGTTCCAACCAATAGACAAATTGTTGTAGCTCCGGCAGCGAATCGTCCTTCCCCTGTAACGTTAAAAATAGTTGCATATAACGGTTTGGAATATTCTCCTGTATACACGCATACGCTGGCGTTCAAACTTGCCGTTCCAACGGATGGCAAAGCGGGTGCCTATGCAAACGATACCTATTTCCCAAGCACGGCTAGTCTTACAAGCGCTGCAGGAACAACGGTTTACTACACGATGACAACAGACGGAACAGAACCAGCAGCTCCTACCGGTTCTTCCTCTGTTTATTCAACGCCAATCCAGATTCAACCCACTCAAACAACGAGAATTAAAGCTGTGGCTAAAGGAAGCTACAATATGGTTGACAGCGATGTCGTAGAATTAACTTACAGAGTAGATCCTGCGCTCAAATCGCTTCTGTCGCTCAAAACAGGCGCATGGACTGAGGCTCAGAAAAAAGACTTGATTCAGCAAGTTATTGCACAGCTGACGCTGGACGAGAAGATCAATCTGATCGGCGGAACTTCCGGTTCGGTTGCAGATGGCACGGCGATTAAAAACGCAGGCGGTGCAGGCGGTACGTATACAAGCCGTCGATTGATGTCGATGGGCATTGCTCCATTAACGCTCTCAGACGGTCCTGCCGGTGTTCGTATGGGCTATAAAGCCACAACTTGGACGTCTCCAACGGCTATCGCATCATCGTGGGATGACAAATTAATGAACGCGATTGCTGTTCAAACGGGTAAGGAAGCCGTATATTACAGTGTCGATGAGATGCTTGCTCCGGGGCAAAATATTTTGAGAAATCCGCAAAGCGGCCGTAACTTCGAATATTTCTCGGAGGATCCGTATCTTTCCGGTCATATCGCCCGTGAATACACGGAAGGCGTTCAGTCTCAGAATGTTGGCGTTACAATTAAGCATTTTGCTGGCAACGAGCAAGAAACGTATCGCAGCGGCGGCAATTCAATCGTGTCCGAACGTGCTTTACGTGAAACTTACCTTAAAGGCTTTGAAATATCCGCATCGGCGAAACCTTGGTCCGTCATGTGTTCCTACAATCGTTTGAACGGCATTTATGCTTGCAATAACGAATGGCTTCTGACGAATGTACTCAGAGGTGACTTCGGTTTCGACGGCTATGTGATGTCTGACTGGGGTGCGACGCAAGGCATTCTTGAGACTGTAAAAGCACAGAACGATTTGACCGAATCAAGCCTCAGCGCGGCTAAAAAGGCAGAACTGAAAGCTGCGATCGAGAGCGGATCTTTCGATGTGAAGTATCTCAACCAAAACGTGATGAACCTCCTTAATGTCGTTACGAAATCGAATACATTCAAAGGCGAATATGGCGCATGGGGAATCCAAGATAACCTTGTTCAGAAAGAACAAGATTTCTACAACAGTTCTCTCTTTACAGAATCAAATAATCTTGCACGCAAAACAGCAGCGGAAGCCATGGTTCTATTGAAGAACAACAACGTTCTTCCTCTCGCCGCTCATACTAATGTTGGCTTGGTTACAAGCGCAAACTTAAAGGGACGCGGAGGTTTTGGCGATAATGGCGTAACAGCTTCAGATATCGTAGCGCGCGGAGGCGGCAGCGCCGGCGTTTATTTCGACCCTACGAATGCTTCTGTCGTTTCACTTGAGAAAGCGCTTCAAGAATCTTTCACGGTTGCCAATGCCGGCAGCGTTAAAGATATTAAAGAAGCAGCCGGATACACCAAATCGTTAAGCTACACGTATACGTCGAACAGAGTAACCGGCATTAATTTAACCTACACAGGTGCATTTAATCAGGCAACGCTCGAAAATAGAGCCGCTGCTCTTGCAGGCAGCGCAAATTATGGCATCTTCGTTGTGAGCCGCCAAACGGGCGAAGGCGCGGACAACGCCTTAACCGGAAACGACGGTTACATACTCACGGATGAAGAACAGAAGGCTTTAGTTGCCTATGCAACTGCCTTCCATAATGTCAATAAAAAATTGATTGTTATTTTAAATATCGGTGCTGCGCTTGATACGACTCTTGTCAATCAATATGCAGATGCGATCCTTGTTTCTTGGCTGCCTGGTCAAGAAGGCGGGCATGCCATTACCGATGTTCTTTCAGGTGCCGTCAACCCGTCAGGCAAATTAACTCAAACGTTTACTACGCATTTTGAGAACAGCCCGTCCATTGAGGCTTCCAAGGCTCTTCCGACTCGTACAGGATTCAACATGGCGGCTAATTCAGGAAATGCCGCTAACGTGGGTACGACTAACGGCGGTTGGGGAACAAATCCTGTGTATTATGATGAAGGCGTACTGGTTGGCTACAGATGGTTCGATAGCAAGTATGCGGCTAAGGTTGATTATGACGCTAAAGTGGCATATCCATTCGGATTTGGTTTAAGCTATTCGAAATTCGAGTTCAGCAACCTGAAACTTAGCAAACAAGTATTCGATAAAAACAATGCGAATGACACGATAACGGCGACCGTCGATGTTAAAAACGTTGGCAATGTCAAAGGCAAGGAAGTCGCTCAGCTGTACATCGGCATGGATAACTTTGCTTCCGAGGGCCGTCCTATGAAAGATCTTCGCGGTTATCAGAAGGTTGAGCTTGAGCCGGGTGCCGTGAAAACGTTGTCTTTTACACTTAAATTAAGCGACCTGCAATATTATGATGATGGATTTAATAACCAGTTGTCGGGTACGGAAACAACGTCCAACGTTCCTTACGGCGGCGGTAAAGGCTGGACTGTCAATGCGGGTAGTAAATTCAATGTCATTATTGGAAATACCTCTAACAATTTTGTGCTGAATGATTCTGCTGCTAAACAAGGGGTTACGGCATCTTTCCTATATGGAACTCCTGCTTCCGGCGGCAGCGATGGAGGAAGTGTCGATGGAGGAAGCGGTAGTGGAGGTGGAAGCGGCGATGGCGGAAACGGTAGTGGTAGCGGAGCCGGAGGTGGAGACACAACGACGACTCCGAGCGAACCGGTTAAAGAAGACGTGCCCAAAGACAAGCCTTCGACAGAGAATGGAACAGGTTCTTCTTCCGGCAAACCGGCTTCTGAAGTTCTGAAAGAAAAATTCAAGGATGCCGTTCAAATCCCTGGCTGGGCGCAGAATGCGATTGCAGACCTAGTGGAAAAAGGCATTATCAACGGCAAAGAAAATGGCGTATTTGACCCGTCAAGCCAAGTAACAAGAGCAGAGTTCCTGAAAATGATCGTGAAAGCTTTTGATTTCAAAAGCAATGGCGACGCGCTGACGTTTAGTGACGTTCCTGCTGATGCTTGGTTCAAATCATTCGTCGATATCGCAACTTCATTGGGACTTGTGGAAGGTATCGGAAACGACGCGTTTGGACCGGATCATTCTATCACCCGTCAAGATTTATGCGTTATGATTTATAACGCGCTTAAGGAACAAAAAGCGGTGGCGCTGCCTGCTGCGGCTGCATCCAGTGCTTTCGCAGACAACGATTCCATTGCTGATTATGCGAAGGAAGCTGTAAACGGCCTAAGCTTATTAGGCGCTGTGAACGGGCGCTCCGAGGGCGAATTTGTGCCGAAAGCCACGGCGACAAGAGCCGAAGCGGCCGTCATTATGAAACGTGTTTTGGATCTCGTTAGCAAATCGAACGCCAAATAAGTATCGTTATCAAAGGTTGTGCAGGATCGTTTTCCTGCCAGCCTTTTTCTCTTAGAACCAAAAGTCCAAAAGTCTGAATCGTTACATCCAAAAGTCTGAATACTGATTTGAAAGCGATTCCTCTCATACTAAAATAGTAAAAAAGTTCAAAGGATTACGCTCAACTAGAAGATGTAATCAGATTCTTTGTATGGAGGATGTGGTGAACAGACATGGAAAAGATTCGTTTTGGCGAACTCAGGGAGATTGAATTAACACGTTATATTAAGGCAGGAACCAATCAAGAAATCGAAGAGGAAATCTACAAGGTTTTTCGAGGTATTGAGGCAGGAGCTTCGGTTCAGGACAATCAAATTTATTTGCTCGAAATATTAACCTGCATCCTGAAAGCGGCCAAGGATTTAAACCTGGATATTGAAGTGGTTTTGGGCGAGGCGTTTGTTCCTTTTACCCAAATAGCCAATTTCACCACCATGGAGGAAGCCAGGATTTGGTTGACGGACATTAGCATTAATATGAAGAATCATATCGCTGCAAAACGTCAGTCCAATTTCACGAATCTAGTCGATCGAGCTAAAGAGTATACAAAAAAACACTATCATTTGGGCGATACTTCCATTAATAAAGTATGCAGCCACCTTCATATAAGTACAGGCTATTTTAGCAGCATTTTTAAGAGAGAGACGAAGATGACCTTTGTTAATTATTTGAACGATATTAGGTTGGAGGCCGGCATGGTGCTGCTGCGTACAACCGATATGAGAGCTTTGGAGATTGCGGAAAAGGTCGGTTACTCCGATGCCAATTATTTTAGCTTTAGTTTCCGCAAAAAAGTAGGCGTAACGCCAAGAGAATACCGGAATAGTTTCAGAGGAGTGTGACAAAGTCGCTTATGGCGGCTTTTTTCTTTTGCAGCCATACAAGTTTAGATGATGATTTCTAAGTTTTGCAGCAGTATTTTTTAGTGTCTTTTAAGTAGAGTTCAGATAATATATTAGTATCATTGCATAAACATTTCAAACATCAGGGTGAGGAGGTCTATAATGAAGTTTTCGTTAAGATCTCATTTTAAATCTTTGCGCTCGAAGTTGATTTTTGGCTTTTTAATTACGACGTTTCCGTTGATCATTTTGCTGATTACGAACAATCAGTACGCGATTCAAGTCGTACGCAAGCAAGTTTTTCAATCTAATTTACATACCATTAATTTATATATGGGGCAAATCGATCGTAATTTAGATGAAGTTGATAAATATTTATACAATACGCTGGCGACTGAGCCGGATTTCTTGAGGCTGGAATACCCGATTAACAGTGACAGCCAGCTGTACTATACGGCTAAAGTTCAATTGTTCAACAAGCTTTCGACGGATAGCAACAATTATAAAATAACGGATTCTTTATTCTTCTATTCAGCGATTAACAATGATCTAGTCACAACTTCCTTGCTAAGATATAACTTCAACGAACGTGAAACGATAAAGGGCGAGCTCAAAAATATTTTGATGCAACTTCAAATCAAGCCGGACCCCGAATATCGTTATGATCAATGGCACGTTATCAAATTAAACAGCAATTACTACTTGTATCATATTGTAAAAAAAGGGAATGTCTATCTTGGCGCTTGGACAAGTGCCCAAAGGATCATGGTGCCGACTGATTTTATTGATTTGGGCAAGCAAGGAAAGGCACTATTTGTGACAGATCAGCTTGAGCCCATGGAAGAAACGGATTTCTTTCAATCTCATGGCATTCAGATTCAGTATGATGTTGATGAGTATATGATGACGGGGGACAAAGAGAAGTTTTTGGTCGTAGGCCAACAATCGCTTAAGGGAAAATTCAGCTTGCTGGCCTGGATTCCTGATAGCAGTATTTTGGAAAAGCTGCCTTATTGGCAGCGCGTACTAACGTTTATTGCGCTCGGCTGGGTGGTGAGCTTGGTCATTTTCATTTTCTTTTTGAGAAAAGTGCTCCTGTACCCGATTAACAAACTCGTTAAAGCCATGAAAGTCGTGCAGATGGGCAACTTAAATGTAGCCGTTACGTATCAATCGTCCTCCGATGAATTTGTGTTAATGAACCGAACGTTCAATCAAATGGTTTCACAAATTCAAGATTTGAAAATAAATGTGTATGAGGAACAATTACAGAAGCAAAAGGAAGAGCTTAAGCATCTGCAGCTTCAAATGAACCCGCATTTTTTTCTTAACTCGCTTAATGTGATGTATAATCTTGCGCAAGTGCAGAAGTACGAACTCATTATGGAAATATCGCGTAGTCTTGTTCAATATTTAAGATTTATGTTCCGAACGGATTTGACGTTTGTTTCGTTAAAGGATGAAATCAACCATACCCGGAATTATTTGAAAATACAAGCCTTGAGGTTCCCGAATCATTTGTCGTTCGACATCTCCGTGCCTGACGATCTGAACTCGTGTAAAGTACCCCCGCTTGTTATTCAGACTTTTGTCGAGAATACGATCAAACATGCAGTAACCTTAGACGAACCGATTCAACTAGCGATTACGATCCGTCAAATTGAAGGAGCAACGCCATCTATTCAACTGCAAATTCAAGATAGCGGTAAAGGTTTTCCCCTTGATGTATTAAGCCGGTTGCAGAAAAATCAAGGACTGTATTCGGAGAAGGGCGAGCATATTGGGATTGCCAATGTGCAGCGCAGATTGCATCTATTGTACCAAGAGAAAGCAAACCTGACCTTTTCGAACGGAGAGAATTTCGGAGCTAACGTTGTAATCGTTCTGCCAATTGCCACGTAACGCTAGGACCGGGGGGGCGAAAGATGAGAATGAGAGGGATCCGCATTGCTTTGCAAATGCTTAGTTTGATCCTGGTGACCGTACAGCTCGCTGGATGCACGTGGAGTCAGAAGAAGACCGATCAACCTCCCTCTGCGAAGCAGTCGCCGGATAGTGTGATAACGTTCTACTTTTATACGGAAATCCAACGGGATATGAGAGAAATTGAGACGGAAATCAGTAAAATAACGAAAGAAAAATTGAATGTTACCGTGAAATTCATGCCTTATATGAGCACCACCGAGCTGCAGCAAATGATGATGACGGCTGACAACAAGCAAATTGATTTGATGCTCACAGGCAGCGGTACGATCAATACATTGATCGATGGAAATCAGCTTATTCCGCTGAATCATTTGCTGGCTACAGAAGGTCAAGATATCGAAAAAGTGCTTGGTCCTGATATTTTAAATAGCGTGGTAAGAAACGGGGCGATCTTTGGAATTCCCAGCATGAGGGATTTAGCAACCAATTATGGCATCGTGATGCGCAAAGATCTAGTTGATACATATAAAATAGATATCTCGCAAATAAAATCCATCACTGATCTGCAACCTGTGTTTCAAACCATAAAACAAAACGAGCCTGGGCTCACACCGCTCGTTCCTTATGCAGCTTCTATATATGGCGGAATTCGTTCCGGAACTTATGATGAATTAGAAGACAGCATCGGCATTCTCCCAGGGTATGATAACGATTTGCAAATTGTGAATTTATATGAGAGCGAACAGTATGCCAAGGACCTGAATTTGGTACGAACTTGGTACTTGTCCGGCTTTATTGACCCGGATGTTGTGTTTAAGAGAAGCGGCGCAGCGGAGCTGGTCAGGGCTGGGAAAGCATTCGCTTACTTTAGTCCTCTGAAGCCCAATGTCGAGCAGCAAGAATCCAGATTAACGGGCTATCCGATGGTCGCCGTTCCGTTCTCTCAGCCTGTCATGACAACGAAACAATTGAATACATCGATTATGACGATCCATAAAAATTCTAGAAATCCGGAAAAAGCTATGAGTATTCTGAACTTGCTCTACTCCGATGAACGGATCATTAATTTATTGGACAATGGCATCGAAGGGAAGCATTATATTCAAATCGCCCCAAACATCATTGATTTTCCAGAAGGCATCAATGCTTCCAACACGGGATATGTGTACAAATCATGGGCGGTTGGCAACCAATTCCTTTCCCATATATGGAAAGATGACGGCGATGATATATGGAAGAAGATGGACGTGTTCAACAAAACCGCAAGGTTATCGAAGGCACTCGGGTTTACGTTCGATTCGTCTCCGGTAAAAGCGGAATATGCGGCCGTTAAGAGTGTGCTCAGACAATATGGCTATGCACTTGAAACCGGAACGTATGAGCCTGCGGTGAAATTGCCTGAATTTAATATGAGGCTTAAGGCTGCAGGGATTGATACGGTGATTAAAGAGAAGCAGCGTCAGCTCCTTGTCTGGGATCAGAGCAAACGATTTAATCAAAATCAAGCGGGAGGAAACAAATGACAGAGAAAAACGCATATCACTTATTGTTGGTAGATGATGATATACATTCAATTGATTGCGTGAAATCTGGAATTCATTGGGGAGAGTATTCGATTGAAGAGCCTCAAGTTTCTTATAATATTCGACAAGCCAAGGAAATACTGAAGCACGGTCACATTGATATTATGGTCTGCGACATCGAGATGCCGCAAGGAGACGGTCTGGAACTGCTGGAATGGATAAACGAGCAGCGCCTTACGGTGGAAGTGATTTTCTTAACGTGCCATGCCGATTTTAAATATGCGCAGCGGGCCATTCATTTGGGAAGCCATGCTTTCCTATTAAAGCCAGTCCCTTTTAAAGAGTTAATAGAAGCCGTTGTGAAAGCACAGGATAAAATCATCAAAGAACGGGAAACGGTTAAGTATGAAAAGACCTATCGTCTTTGGAAAACGCATCAACCACGATTAGTTGAAAGCTTTTGGATCGACTTGCTTCATCAGGATATCTCCTCCAATCAAGATCAGCTGCAACGATTATTAAAGGAGAGAGAGATTCCTTACACGATGGATACCAAGTTCGTACCGGTATTAGTCAGTGTACAACGATGGCATAAACCTTTAACGAATCGCGAACAGAAGATTATGGAGTATGCGCTAAGGAATGCGCTGGAGGAAGTATTTATCGCGAATAGCGGTATCGAATGTCAAATCGTGCAAGAACGGGATGGCAGCATCCTTGTTTTCATCGACGGTGCAGAGGGGAACAACTTTGAGAACGAGCAGCTAAAAAAGATATGTCAGATGTATATCCAATCCTGCAATCTCTATTTTTATTGTGATATATCCTGTTATATCGGTGTTTCTTCCTTTATATACGAAGCTAGAGCCATGGTAGAGTCTTTATATCAGCTTGAAGCAAACAATGTGAATTTAGATAATCGCGTATTTCTGTTAAATGAGAAGGAAAAGCGGGCTGTGCTGGTTATGCTGCCTGATATGAACGCTTGGTTTGAAATGTTGAAGCTGGGTTCAACGAAAGAACTGATGGCGGAAATCAATTATTTTTTTGATGGATGGATGTTAACCGAGAGGCTGGATCCCTCTTTATTGCATGAACTCTATCAAGATTTCATGCAAATGATTCACTATACATTAAGGATCAGGGGGCTTCAAGCTCACCAAATCTTATCGGGTTCCGTAGCTATGAAATCCATGATAACAGCCATTAGAACGGTCACCGATCTTAGAGAATGGGTAATTACCGTCATTCAGTTTGTTAGAGATCACTTGGATTCACTGGAAAATTCGCAATCGGTGATTGAGAAGGTCAAGCATTATATTGAGATCAATTTGAACCATGAAATTTCACGGGAGGATATTGCCAAACAGGTTTTCTTGAATGCCGATTATTTAAATCGTATTTTTAAAAAGGAAACCGGGCAGCCGATATCGGAATATATTTTGCAGCAGCGGATGAAGACGGCCAAAGAATTATTAATTAAAACAGAGATTCCAATTAGCAATGTCGCCACTTCCGTCGGCTATTCCAACTTGCCCTATTTTTCGAAAATGTTTAAAAAAGTAACGCAGATGAGTCCGCAAGACTTCCGTCAATGCCGGCAGCCTGTCAATTTCTAAATGCATACAACACACCAATCTCTTATCGATTTGTTCCGGGCTGTTAGGACTGGAACAAAGGGGTAAGGGATTTTTTTTCTGAATCTCTTAATGTCTGAATAGTTAAAACGAGAGGTCTGAATACTGATTTGAATAGAACATAGACAACGTTACTATAGAAGTAGGACCTAGGCCTTGATGGAGGTGTATAAAGCTTATAAATCGCGAGCTCCTTTTTTAATGAAAAAGCATTCAGCTTCACTGCAATTTTCAAAAAAAGTTGAAGGAGAGTTGGCAATTGAAAACCAAGAAATTTAAAAAGACATTACGAGTGGTGACTACCAATCTATTAGTAGGGACCATAGCCTTTTCTTCAGCAGGAATAGTTGGTCAACAGGTTGCATTAGCAGATTCGGCAGCTGTAAACATTCCAGGATTGATTGAAGCAGAGAATTATACGGCTGCATCGGGATACACGGCTGCAAATATTGAAAATCAAGCTACAGCTAGCGGTGGGAAAGATATTACTAACGTAGTTGCAGGCAATAGTCTTAGTTATTTAGTCGACGTAGCTACCGCTGGAAGTTATAAAGTGACTATGCGCTATGCGGCCTCAACGGCAAATACGAAGTCTTGGTCGATAAGAGACGGCAGTGGCAGCGTGCTTTACACAGGGGATACCCCCTCCACAGGCGGCACGACGACTTGGGGAACCGTATCCGGGTACGTTGATCTGCAGGCAGGCGTTAATACAATAACTCTTTTTAACGACAAGAATGGCTATAAAATAGACTCGCTCCAATTCGACGTGTATCAGGTACCGGCGCCAACGGGAACTCCGTCAGCAGGCACCTATGGTTCAACCGTGTATGTAAGTCTCTCCGATGTTGTACCTAATGCGCAAATCTTCTACACCACAGATGGTTCTACTCCTGTTGTAACTGTCACCAATGCGACCTATGCCCCTGGGAATGCGGCGACCAGTTTGTATTTCACTCCTATTCCGGTATCTACGACAACAACGATTAATGCAATTGGCACGAAGTATGGAGCCAGCAACAGCGCGGTAACTTCAATCTCCTACACGTTCGATTCAGCTACGAAAGCCGTCAAGCCAACAGCGTCCAAGGCTTCAGGGAGCTATAGCGGAACGCAGAGCGTAACTCTTTCAACCACAACCGCGAATGCAAAAATTTATTACACGACGGATGGAACTACGCCGGCCACGTCCGTGACAGGCTCGACAAAGCTGTACAGTGCGGCGATATCGATTGCTTCTACTTCCGATTTGAAAGCGATTGCAGTTGCGGATAGCTTAAATCCGAGCGATGTAGCTACCTACAACTATGTGATCAGTGCAACAGCGGCGGCAGCACCTACTGCTGATATTACAACAGGCGCCAATATTGCCAGCGGGGCAAAATTGACTCTGACCTCGTCGTCAACCGGGACCAAAATTTACTATACGACTGATGGAAGCACGCCTACGACCTCTAGCACTTTATACACAGGCAAAATCCCGTTAACGAACAGCATCGCAGCAGGCAATACGGTTACGATTAAGGCGATTGCCAGCGGGGGGGCTTTTGCAAGCAGCACAGCGGCTTCGTTTACTTACACGATTGACCCAAGTCTTGTGCTTCTCACGAATGAAGCGTCGATCCCGGCCGTTGTAGCCGAAATGACGAATCAAGAGAAGGCGGATATGGTGAGCGGCGGCGGTTCAACCACCAAATTGCCAGGCGCTGCCGGAGCCATTAAAGGGGTAACCAGACTCGGGATTCCGGTGACGGTCAATACGGACGGCCCTTCGGGCATACGAATTACCGCTCTTCCTTCCGGTGTAGTGGACTCGCAAGGCAATCAAACGACCCGATATGCGACGCAATGGCCGAATGGGGCAGCCCGTGCTTCCACTTGGAATACCGCGCTTGAAGAACAGCTTGGAACCGCTTTTGGTAAAGAAATTCATTACTTCGGTTCTGATATCTTGCTCGCTCCGGGGATGAATCTTCACAGAAGCGCACTGAATGGCAGAAACTTTGAATATTTCTCCGAAGATCCGGTGCTTACCGGGAATATAGCGGCAGCGGAGGTTAACGGTATTCAGTCGCAAGGTGTGGGTACGACAATTAAACATTTTGCCGCCAACAACCAAGAAACGAACAGATCCAACGGTTTAACGACCGTCAGCAAAAGAGGACTCCGTGAAATGGAGTTAAGAAGTTTTGAAATTGCCGTCAAGAAATCGCAACCATGGGCGATCATGACTTCTTACAATCAGATTAACGGTGTGAGTGCCGCATCCCACTATGATTTGTTGACAACCGTCACGAGAAATGAGTGGGGCTTCAAAGGATACTTTATGACCGATTGGGGAGGTCAAGGGAACGCATCTTATTGGCCTGCGCAAACAGGGAATAACGCCAACTCCTCCAATTTAAAAGCGGGGCTGGATCTTTCCATGTCAAGCGGTAATGCCGCCAATGTATTGACGGGATTATCCTCCGGATTTGTTTCGCAAGCGGATCTGGATGCTTCCGTAACAAGACTGCTTCAATTCATTATCAAAACGCCAACTTTCAAGGGCGATTTGCCAAGTACAGAACCTAATATCTATACGGCGCAAAACGATGCCATTGCTTTCCAAGCATCTGTTGAAAGTATGGTCATTCTGAAAAACAATATCGTTAACAACAAGTCGGCTCTTCCAATTGCAAACGGGAATATTACGGTTATCGGCAATGCAAGCAACAGTATGGTAGCTGGCGGAGCAGGAAGCGGCAGCGCGAATATCGATACATCCAAGGTTTTGCAGCTCCCGGCAGCGCTTAGCCAGGCATACGCCAAAGGCACGGTGATCGATGCAACGACGATGGGCTTCCCTCAAGTAGCCAGCGTGTTAGCGGTTGGCGGATTTGGCGGAGATGCGGCTATGAATGAAATGTCGCTTTCAGACAGTCAGATGAATGATCTCGTCAAAAACACAAGCAGCACCGTCATGACGATTAAAAGAGGCTCTGCGGAGGGTACGGATATCGCCGCGAAAAAAGGCGCGTACTATCTAAGCGATGCAGAACAAGATCTAATCAGCAAAGCTTCTGCTAAAAGCCGGGCGCAAGGGAAACCATTTATCGTCGTCCTCAATA
Organism: Paenibacillus sp. FW126-R14; assembly: GCF_058789495.1. Classification (NCBI taxonomy): domain Bacteria; kingdom Bacillati; phylum Bacillota; class Bacilli; order Caryophanales; family Paenibacillaceae; genus Paenibacillus; species Paenibacillus sp. FW126-R14. The sequence continues at coordinate 68,289 of NZ_JBYTBS010000025.1, forward strand.
TGGGAGCCCCGGTTGAAATGGAGAGCTGGAAAGACAAAGCGGATGCCATCCTGTTTGCTTGGGAACCAGGCTCTGTTCTTGGCAAATCTGTAGCGGCCGTGCTTACCGGAGCAGCTAATCCATCGGGTAAACTTTCGACCACGTTCCCAATTGATGTAACCGGAAATGCAAGCAATGGCAAACCGTTCCAACCGGCCGTAGACTTCGGTCAAACTAACGCCCAAGGCGGCGAAGTGTACAACGAAGGCATTTATTCCGGCTATCGTTACTACGACACATTCAATGTGCCTGTATCGTATGAGTTTGGCTATGGTAAAAACTATTCCACATTCGATTACAGCAATTTGCAGCTGAGCTCGGGCTATTTCAACAATGCGAATAGCACGCTCAATGCTACCGTTGATGTGAAGAATACAAGTACGGTTAGCGGGAAAGAATCTGTTCAGCTCTATATTGGAGCGCCAGGCAAATCCATGGATAAGCCGGTTAAAGAGTTGAAGGCTTTTGCCAAAACCGATGTATTGGCGCCAAATGCCAAACAAACGCTGAATTTCAGTGTGGATGCGAAATCGCTTGCTTCCTATGATGAAGCCCGTGATGCTTGGGTTGTTGAACCAGGTCAATATGTCGTATATGCCGCAGCTTCTTCCAAAGACATTAGACAGGTATCGACCTTCATCGTTCTAAGCGAGATCGTTGTCGAGCAGGCTCACAATGTTCTGAATCCGGATAAGGCGATGAATATCATGAAGCCGGCGGTAACCGGCAAAGCCATTACGGGGTATGTCAGTGTGAACGCAACTACCAATGCAGGCAAGGCTCCTGTGCTTCCTTCCACCGTTCAAGCGATTTATAACGATGGAACCATTCCATCTGTGAATGTGACATGGAATAGCATAGACGCACTCACCTATGCCAAGGGTGGAACTTTCACGGTCACAGGTGTCGTAGCAGGTGCCGCTATTCAACCTACAGCGACGATAACCGTCAATGCTACGGCTTCAAGTCCGACTCTGAAGGGCTCGTATTTGGCAGGACTGTCTGACACGATCTATTTAGCATTCAGCTTAAATGGAGCAACGAATGTAGATGCTCAGGATCTCACGTTAAGCTATGATCCAGCTATTTTTGATTACATTGATACGACTATTTTAGGTAATTCAACGTTTGCGCATTCTCCTGTCGTCGATTCTGCAGCGGGGACAGTCAGATTCCTTCTGGCTAATACGACAGGAAGTGGCAATGCAGATGGTTTGAGCATCAAGCTGAAGACGAAGTCTACAGCGGCTGTAGGATCAAGCCTCGTGAAGGTTTCAGGAGCTGTTTCCGATGGTCAAGGTGTCGTAACCAATATTGGGATTGGATCGAAAATCATTACCATCAACCCCAATATCCTTAATAACGTTCCGGGTTACGATGTAGGCGATCTGGGAATTGTTTCACACAATTACGGTGCCAAGGTTGGAGATGAGATTTGGAATAGTATTAAGAAAGCCGACTTTAATGAGGATGGCGCTATTGGTCTCTTTGACTTGGTGTATGTGGCAACAAAGATCTTAAATAATTAACGAGAGGTTTTACCGAGAGGGTATTAGCAGTATGAGCAGTACCCTCTCTATCTAGCTTAATTTGAGGTGCTATGATGAGAAAAAAGTATAAATCCATGTCCATGTTCATGATGATGATCTTGCTTGTTTCACTTTTACCTGTGAATAATATCATTTTCGCTGAAGATACGGCCTCGTTTCAATTCAAATCAAATACGAGCGGCATGAACATCGGGGACGAATTTATTTTGACGGTAGAAGCGGATAATGTGAAGGATTTGGTGGGATACGAGGTTGTTGTTTCAGCCGATACGGATAAGCTTTCCTACTCATCGGCAGTCTCATCGCTTACCGGCGGACAAACCATCGTTGTCCCAAGAGATAACACGATTACCATTGCTTACTCCAAGATGGGCGACGAGAAGCATGAAAACGGTCATGTCCCTCTGAGCTCCATCAAATTTAAAGGCATAGCTGCCGGAGCAGCCAATGTGACGCTTCAGTCCGTCAAATTGATGGATGGCAGAATGAATGACTCGGATTATGCTCCGAATCAGACGGCATCTGTAACCATTGCCAGCAGACCTGGAACAAACCCAGGCTCAGGTGGGGGTTATGTTTCCAGTCCGTCTACCACGATTACAATTACAGAATTGGAAATGAAGAATGCAATTCATTCGGCCAGTGAAGGTACGGCTGCAATCAAAACAACTATCGCAAAAGATGCAAACGAAGCTGTTATTACTATTCCTGAAGCCATTATTAAAATGGCCGCCGACAATAACATTCAGAAGATTGAGATTGATGCGGGCGTAGCAACCGTAACTTTGCCGATGGAATTTTTAAAAACGTCAACCTCCAATGTGCAGCTTTCGTTAAAGAAAGAGGATGCAAGCAAACTCTCTCCAGAAGTGTCGAAGGTGATTGGAAGCAATCCTGTTTATGATATTAGACTAAGTGTCGATGGGAAAGAAACGAGCCATGTACAAGATGCAAGTGTAAAAGTAGCTTGGGATTACAAACTGGATGATGCGAATAAAGACGCCGGTAAGGTTGTCATTTATTTCATTAATGAGAATGGAAAACTTGAAGTTGTGAAAAATAGTAAATTTAATTCTGCAACCGGAAAAGTTTCCTTTCATACCGAACAAACCGGAAAGTATGTGGCTTTGTACAACGAAGTAAGCTTCCAAGATATTGCAAGTGTACAATGGGCCAAAGCCAGCATTGAAGCATTGGCCGCAAGAGGGATCATTAACGGTGTTAGCGATCATCTGTTTGAACCGAACAATAACGTTACAAGAGCACAGTTTATCAAGATTCTTATGCAAGCATTTGATCTGGATGACGACTATGCTGTAAGCACGCTCACAGATGTTAAAAAAGGCGAATGGTACTATAGTTCAATTGCAGCAGCGGAAAAGCTGGGAGTTACGCAAGGAAAAGAAGACGGCAGTTTCGGTATAAATGATTCCATAACGAGACAGGACATGGCCGTAATGATCGATCGGACAATTAAAGTAATGAAATTGAAAATAAGCGGAAGTACATTCGCCGCACAGTTTGCGGATAGCTCCGATATTTCGGAATATGCAGCGGATGCTGTGATAGCGATGCAGAAGATGGGCGTTATCGAAGGCGTTGGCGGCGGGAACTTTGCACCGAAGGATCATGCGACCAGAGCACAAGCTGCTGTCATTATATATAGGGTCTTTAATCTGGTACCTTAATGTTCAAAGGCTGGTTTTCGCTGCACCGGAAACCGGCCTTTTTTGTCACAAAAATGGATAAAATCCAAAAAATAGGTCACTCTAAGGGCTATCGCCCATGTCGGGCGAATGATACTGACGACGACAGGGAGTGAACGTTAACGCATGTTTCACGGCAGGAAAAAGCATGTCTGGATCCTACTAATCTGTATCGCCTTGTTTTGCTCAACTTCAACGACCGCCTATGCGTTTGGAAAAGGGGTTAAGGGGCCGGATGTTTATGCGGTTCAAGGGATGCTGAAATCTCTGGGCTACTATAGCGGACCCATTACAGGTTACTATGGCAACCAAACACAATCGGGCGTTAAAGCATTCCAAAGCAGATACGGCCTTCCGGTTACCGGAAATGTCGACGATCAAACGCTGCAATCCATTCTATGGGCGTATGGGAACTTGAAAATTCCCAAAAAACCGGTCCCGCCGCCGGCACCGACCCCACCGCCATCCGAACCGCAGCCGTCGCAGCCAGAACCAGGCCCAGCTCCACAAGTCCCGCCGACAACGGGATTAACGGTAGAGGAACAGCAAATGTTGGATTTGGTGAATAAGGCGCGCGCTGCAGCGGGACTTGCTCCGATTGCTGCCGATGCCGAGCTGACCAAAACGGCAAGACTCAAAAGCCAGGATATGGTCGACAATAAATATTTCTCTCATGATTCGCCGACGTATGGTTCACCCTTTCAAATGATGGAAAAATTCGGCATTACCTATAACGCAGCCGGAGAAAACATCGCTTGCAATCAATCCGTGCAGGCGGCCCATGAAGCGCTGATGAATTCACCTGGCCACAAAGCGAATATATTAAGCAAAGATTACACACACATTGGGGTCGGTATCGTAAATGGAGGACCCTGCGGTAAAATGTTCACGGAGCAGTTTATCGGGAAATAGCGCAAGCCATAAAGCCTCAGCCCGCACGATGGGCGGAGGTTTTTTCGACATATAAGAATTTATATGTTTTTGGGGTGAGCGAAGCTTACCCCTTATTTAAACATATAAGAATTTATATGTTTTTGGGGTGAGCGAAGCTTACCCCTTATTTAACATATAAGAATTTATATGTTTTTGGGGTGAGCGAAGCTTACCCCTTATTTAATTTTTTGGTATGTTAAAGCTATGGACTCTAACATACTAAAGCGGATTTTTTTTGATGAGCAGGGACACTGGGATGCCTTTGTAGAAAAACATAAAGAACATATTCGGCCTAACGTGATAAAAGAGGTACAAAAATTTCGTGGTTGCGGAGACCCTCGTAATGGATTCAAGATCCTTGTTTGCGAAGGGTGTCATGATATTCGTAGAGTGCCCTATCGCTGTAAAGGACGATTTTGTACGACTTGTTCTTGCGGAGAGACCGAAGAGTGGAGCCGTCTGATGATGGAGGATGTATTCCAAGTGAATCATCGACATGTGGTATTTACCATCGATGAAGGGTTATGGAGTGTCTTTTTGCTACATCGAAGAATGTTGAAGGAGTTCATGGACGAAGCAGTTAGAATTATGAAAGAACACTTTGAGAAGAAACATAAAATTACGCCTGGAATCATTGCGGGATTACATACGTTTGGCTCGCGGCTGAACTTCAATCCTCATATCCACATGCTCGTAACGATGGGAGGGATGAAGTCAAACGGAGAATGGAAAACGTACGATTACGTGCCGTTTGAAATGCTTAGAAAACAGTGGCAAACCGTCGTGTTAAAATTAATTCGAAGAAATTTGAACGAGGAAGAAAAAAAACAAGTACAGCCAAGATTACAGAAAGCCTACTTAGCAAATGGAGCAGGCTTCTATGTACATGCACCGAAGCAAAAGGGGAATGTAAAGGAGCAGCTGGGTTACATCGGACGATACATGAGAAGACCTGCTATTGCGCTGGGAAGGATAAAAGAGTACGACGGTGAGTTCGTGGTATTTAGCTACCATGATAAAACCAGTGGAGAAGAGAAAACAGAGAAATTGACCGTGGAAGAGTTCATTGCACGGGTTATTCGTCATATTCCTGACGAAAATTTTAAAACAATTCGCTATTATGGCGTCTATGCACGGCGAATAAAGAGTGTGTGCAAAAAGTTGGTAAAGGGCTGGCAAAAAGAAGCAAGGAAGTGGATAGTAAAAGCAAAGAAACAACTAAAGCGGAGGAATTGGAGAGAGAGAATTCAAAAAGCAACGGGGAAGGATCCCCTAGTCTGTCCGAAGTGTGAATGTTACTATGAATACAAGGGGGAAGTCTGCCTAGAGGCAGGCAAACTCGTGATAAGATACGCAGCTTGTAAGAAGAGTAGGGGCTGTTTGGAAAGGATGATTAACGATTTCACAGGGCAAGAAAACAAAACACAAAAAGAAAAAGCCACAACTGAGCATAAGCAATTACATGCTGTCCAAACAGAGTGTGAAGTATATATGTTTGACCTGTTCGGAAACAGAAGAAATACCGCTTAAGGTGGTTCGTAATTTTGATGAAATGGATCATGGAGATCCCACAGTTCCGCCGCAGTTCTCATGTGAGGCTTGTGGTGGAGGTATGTATCCAGAGTATTACAAAGGTGTTCGTGGTCATGAGTACAACATTAACACTGTTCGTCAAACCTAAAAAGGACCGTCAGGGTGAACTTCCCTGACGGTTTTTCTTATGTCCTTACATTTGACAATGAGAATCATTATCACATATGATGAGGGGACTTAGAGTGAAAGCAAGGATGTGATTCCCATGGTAACGACCCTATCTGCCGGTGCGCATGCCCTCCATTATTTGGGGACGGATGAACTTCATATCGGCAGTCAATCGACTCAGGAATTTGCCGGCCAAACCGATTATGCATTCGGTTACTTGATTGATGAAGTGCTGCGGGTGACGCTGGAGGATCAGTTGCACCGTAGAACTGCCAAAGTGTTGACGGGTGAGCTGTTTTTCGTACCGCCGAACTGTCGCTGCTTGCTGCAAAATAACGGGCACCACCGTGCGCGTGTCATATGGATTCGATTCCAGATTCTTGGCGGCGCGGAGCCGTCTCCGATGCCCTCCGTATCGCCAATGCCCCGAAAGGGATCCCGTGATTTTATGAAGCAGGATGAACTGCAGCTGTACAGCTTTCGTATGCCGCATATGTTCCACTGGATCCCGGAATTCCTTAGCGATTGCGGACAGCCGGATACGGCGCTGTTTTATCAGCTGCAGTCGCATCTTTACAAGATCGCTGCGGCGTTCACGTCATTTTTGCAAAGTCCCAAAAGTGTGGACGATGACCTCGTGGAATATGTGGAACAGGCTAAGCAGCATCTGACGGAGTACTACAATCAATCGACGGATATCGAAGAAATGGCCCGCCTATCCGGCTCAAGCCGCAAGTTCTACCAAGCGTTTCGGGGGATTACCGGCTTTAGCCCGCATAAATTCGTGACGACCACACGCCTGAATCGTTCTTTAGGGCTATTAGGCAGCTCTCCTGCGTCCGTTGCTGAGGTTGCGCATGCGGTGGGGTACTCCGACGAGCTGTATTTCAGCCGGCTTTTCAAGAAGCATATGGGGTTGTCTCCTTCAGATTATATCAAGCATACGCAAATTCGCGTGGCCAACCTATGCCCTATTTTTCACGGAGATTTGTCCGTGCTTGGCATAACGCCAAAGGTTAGCCTGCACAAAGACTGGTCTTTGGAGCCGGACCTGACGCCGTACATCGAACAAATCCGGAACTGTCAGCCTGACGTGATTCTTAGCGCTCCGCTCCCGGAAGAACTGCTCGAGTCCCTCTCACACATAGCTCCCGTCACCGTCATCCCCTGGCGCGATTACAGCTGGAAGAAGACACTGCTTATCATCAGCAGCGTTTTCGGCTTGTCCAGTGTCGCTGAGCGCTGGCTAACGTATTTTGACATGAAAGTGGACAATGCCCGGGAGCACATTCGGCAGCGTCTTGGAGACAGGCCGTTTCTGCTGGTTAGCGCGCAAGAAAAGCATTATCGGGTATACGGCTTAACGCGTAAGAAAATAAAGGATTTATTTTATGATGAGTTAAAAATAGTGCCGCCAAAACCTGCCGAAGGGATCTCCTTCCTCGATACGTATTCCCTCCAAGAGGTTGCCTCGTTGGACTGTGATAATGTACTATTCTTTGTCTCAACGATGTATTCGAGCGAGTATTGTCTTACGCTGGAGACTTCCTGGCGGCGGCTAAAACAAGCGCACAGCAGCAGGCAGCAGCAAATTCTGTTTATTCGTCACCAGGGATTACTGCTCTATAATGCCACGATGCATGACAGCTTAATTGATGAGACGGTTTATCATTTATTGTCTAAATCATGACGGTGACAAAAAATCCATCCCGAAAACAGGAAATTCCATTCACGTCAAGGGGCAATCATGCCAAAATAAGAGTCGTTGATAACGATTCTCAATATAAACGGACGTCTGCAAGACAGAATTGGAGGATGTATGGAGCTAACGAAACTCTTGAGGGAACGGCGATCCGTTCACCAATTTGAAGATAAACCGCTCTCCGTGGAGCTCGTCACCGAGCTGCTGGATACAGCCGTCTGGGTGCCTAATCACCGGATGACGCAGCCGTGGCGCTTTGTCATTATTCAGGGAGAAGGCCGCCAAAAGCTGGCGGAGATCGTTCGCAAGTTCAGGGAGGCTAACGAGCCGGACCCGGAGAAAGCGAAAGAGATCGGACAGAAACTGTATAACAAGTTCATGTCCGTTCCGATGTTTATCGCGGTCGTTCTGCAGGTAAACGAGAACCCGGCCATCGCGGAAGAAGATTATGCCTCGGCAGCATGCCTGATTCACAACTTCTCCTTGTTGGCATGGGAGAAGGGCATTGGCATGGTGTGGGAAACGTACCCGCTGCTGAAAGTGGAGGCATTCCGGGAAGCATTCGGCGTGAAGCCGGACGAGCGAATCATCGGCAGTTTGCATACGGGATACCCTGGGAAAATTCCTTCCGCACAAGCGCGCATTCCTGCGACCGAACGCCTGACAGTCATAGAATAGGTGATGAAAAAAAGATATTTAGGGATTGCCCTCGTTATTTTATCGGTAACTTCGCTTTTTGTTGGGGTTAAGGGCATTACCCCTCTGGATTTGTTTCATTTAACGGAAGATCAAGCCCATATTTTGCTGGTTAGCCGAATACCGCGCTTGATCAGCATTGTGATCGCAGGAGTGAGCATGAGTGTGATCGGGCTGCTTATGCAGCAGCTCAGCCGCAATAAATTCGTATCGCCGACAACCGCGGGGACGATGGACTGCGCAAGGCTCGGCATTCTCGTGGCTATGCTGCTGTTCGCAGATGCGACGCCATTGCAGAAAATTATGGTCGCTTTTGTTTTTACGCTAGCCGGCACGTATGTATTCATGAAGATTTTGGACCGCATTCGCTTCAAAGATACGATTTTCATCCCGCTGGTGGGCCTCATGTTCGGGAGTGTTATTACATCCATTTCCACCTTTTTCGCGTACAAGTTTAATCTCATCCAAAATATTTCCTCTTGGCTGCAGGGCAATTTCGCAACGGTGATGAAAGGACGGTATGAGCTGCTGTACATCAGCATTCCGATGCTGATCATTGCCTATCTCTATGCCAACCGCTTCACGATTGCGGGGATGGGCGAGGATTTCTCGTTGAATTTGGGACTGAATTACCGTCAGGTGGTCAATATCGGTCTGATCATCGTCGCTGTAGTGGCTTCGGTTAATATTTTGAGCGTAGGCATTATCCCTTTTCTGGGCTTGGTCATTCCGAACATCGTTTCGATTTATCAGGGGGATAACTTGAAGAAGATCGCGCCGCATACCGCGCTGCTGGGGGCCGTTTTCGTATTGTTCTGCGACATTCTGGGTCGTGTGCTCATCTATCCTTACGAAATTCCAATCGGTTTAACCGTCGGTGTGATAGGCAGCGGGATTTTCATTTATTTGCTGCTGAGGAGACAAGCTTATGACGTTTAGATGGAAGCTCAGTCTGCTCGCGATCGTTGCCCTGGCCGTTACAGCCGCCTTCCTTACGGTTAATGCCGGAGGGAATTGGGACTATATCCTCCCCAGAAGAGGGATGAAGGTCATCAGCATCTTGCTAACAGGCGCAGCTGTTGCTTATTCGACCATTTTGTTTCAGACGATTACGAACAACCGGATTTTAACCCCGAGCATTATCGGCCTGGACGCTTTGTATATGCTCATACAGACTACCGTTATTTTTCTGCTTGGCTCGAAGAGCGCGCTGTCGGCGAACGCGAATATAAATTTTGCCATTACGGTTGGCTTGATGTCGCTTTTCGCATTACTGCTGTTTAAGTTTTTGTTCAAAAGTGAAAGGCGGAACCTGTACTTCCTGCTGCTGTTCGGCATTATTCTCGGCACCTTCTTCGGCAGCTTCACGACGTTTATGGAAGTGCTCATTGATCCGAATGAATTCGCTATTTTGCAGAGCCGTTCCTTTGCCAGCTTTAATAACGTCAACAGCAAGCTGCTTCTGATTTCGGTTGTTTCAAGCGTTCTAATTGCCCTGTACAGCCTGAGATTCTTGAAATATTTAGACGTTATTTCGCTGGGCCGAGAGCATGCCGTGAATCTTGGCGTTCCTTACGAGTATGTCGTGAAACGGCTGTTGATCATCATTGCGGTGCTAGTTTCCATTGCGACGGCGTTGGTGGGTCCGATTACTTTCCTGGGTCTTCTTGTGGCCAATCTTTCTTACCAGTTTATGAAGACGCATCTCCACCGTTATTTGATTACAGGCTCTATCCTGATTTGCATGATTGCTTTGGTAGGCGGACAGTTGATCATGGAACGCATCTTCTCCTTCTCCACACCGCTTACGGTCATTATCAATTTCATCGGAGGCGTTTACTTCTTATACTTGCTGCTAAGGGAGAATAAGTCATGATTGAAGTCAGAAATGTGTCTAAATCCTACGGAAGCAACCCCGTATTGGAAAATGTGTCGCTGACGATCGGCAAGGGTCGGATTACTTCGTTTATAGGACCAAACGGCGCCGGCAAAAGCACCCTCATCTCAATGATGTCCCGGCTCCTAACTAAGGATAGCGGTGAAATTTTCATAGACGGCGAGGAAGTCAGCAAAGCCAACAGCCAGGAATTGGCCAAGAAGATCGCTATTCTCAAGCAATCCAATCATATCAATGTGCGTCTGACCGTTCGGGACTTGGTGAGCTTCGGGCGATTCCCGTACTCGCAGGGGAAATTAACCAAAGCGGACTGGCAGTTCGTCGACGAAGCGATCCGGTATATGGAGCTTGAAGACATGCAGCATAAATACCTGGATCAGCTAAGCGGAGGCCAGAACCAGCGGGCATTCATCGCGATGGTTATCGCGCAGGACACGGAGTACATTCTGCTCGACGAGCCGCTCAACAATTTGGATATGAAGCATTCCGTACAAATTATGCAGGTGCTGCGGCGGCTTGCGGACGAATTGGGCAAAACGGTCATTATTGTCATCCACGATATTAATTTTGCTTCCTGCTACTCGGACTATATTGTTGCTTTCAAACAAGGCAAGCTGGTGAAGGAAGGTCCTACGGACGAAATCATTGATTCCGCCGTCCTGCGCGATATTTATGACATGGACATTGCGATTCAAGAGATAAACGGCAATAAGATTTGCGTGTATTTTAAGTAAATATAAGAGGTGGCTAATGATGAGTAGAAAAATAACAGTGTTAATCGCAGCAATTATGATTATGATCTTTGCAGCCGCATGCGGCAATGGAAGCGGAGCCGGGACAGAAACAGCGAAGCCTGCGGCAGCCAGCCCGCAAGCAACGGCAGCGGCAACGGCTGAGGCGCCGGCGGAAATAACGGTGAAGCACAAACTAGGGGAAACGAAAGTGAAAATCAATCCGAAGAAAGTTTTCGTATTCGATTACGGCGTATTAGATTCTCTGGATCGTCTGGGCGTAGAGGTTACAGGGGTTCCGCAAGCGAACCTTCCGTCCTACTTGGGCAAATTCAAAGATGCCAAATACATCAACGCGGGCACGTTGTTTGAGCCGGATTTCGAGAAAATCAATGCGAGCAAAGCGGATCTGATCATCATCTCCGGCCGTGCCGAGAAAGCTTATGCCGAGCTTAGCAAAATCGCTCCTACCATTTTCATGGGGGTGGATACGACGAAATACATGGAATCTTTTAGAGAGAACACGTTGACTTTGGGTAAAATCTTCGGTAAAGAAACGAAAGCGCAAGAAGAAATCGCTAAAATTGACGAGGCTGCCAAGCAGCTGCAGGCTAAAGCATCCGCCACAGGGAAAAACGCACTGATCGTTCTTGTGCAGGACACGGCGCTGAGCGCTTACGGGTCAGGTTCCCGTTTCGGCATCATCCATGATGTGTTTGGCTTCAAGCAGGCGGACAGCAAAATCGAAGTGTCTACGCACGGTCAAAATATTTCGAACGAGTATATCCTGGAGAAAAACCCGGACTATTTATTCGTCGTCGATCGCGGCAAAGTTGTGGACGGGAAAACGACCGGCAAGCAAATTATTGAAAATGAGCTTGTGAAAAAGACCAATGCGTTCAAGAACGGCAACATCGTTTATCTGGATGCGAACTATTGGTACCTATCCGGCGGCGGCTTGATTTCCGTTGAAGGCATGGTGAAGCAGGTAGCGGATTCCGTAAAATAGTGCCAAACGTTTTTATAAGCTATGCTTCTGTGATCAAAATAAGGGGGAAATTCCCTCTAATTCGACTGCAGAAGCCTGTCAGACCCATTTAGCAGGAAAACCTCCCTCGATTTGCGTGGATGTCATGAGAATTCTCTGAATCCGGTCAAATTAAGGGAGGTTTTCCTTTTATATTTCTGTGAGCTCATCTTTGGAGCGATTTAGTGGGAGATTTTCCAGTTATTATCATTTGCCTGCTCCGTATTGCTCGGATTGAGTGCGAGATACTTAAGTAGCGGATACAGGCTTAATCGCTTCGGTCCACTCGGTATATTTCCGAAGGGCGGTCCCTTGCTCGATGGCGTGACGGGCCATGTAGATCCCTTCTTCAATGGACCCGGCTTTCCCGGAAACCCAGAGCCGCACGGCGCTGTTGAGCAGCACCATGTTCAAGTAAGGGAGTTCGGCTTCTCCGCGCAGGACGGCCAACGCCGTTTCGCCTTGCAGCTTGGCGGTCCATTCAACTTCAGGCACTTCAACCATCAATTCATAAATCTCAGGATCTACAATGAATAGTTCGCTGGAGCCTTCTTGAATGACGTAAGTCCGCGTGCGTTTGTCGACGGAAAGGTCTTCCGAGCCTTCCATCCCCTGCACGACGATACCACGCGTGATGCCCAGTTCGATCAGCAAATTCGTAATTTTCTCGAATACCGTGCCATGAAACACGCCGACAGCCATGAAAGGGGCTTCCGTGAAACGAAGCAGCTTCTCGGCGGTGTTAAATACGGTCCGCAGGCCCAGCTCCATGCGGAGCTCGCGCAGTTCTCCGAGCGGAGGGCACCAGCTTTCCGTCGGCGTGAACAGGAAGCCTGTTCGTGCCGCAGCGGAAATCAGCGCTTCGCGCGATGTCGTGAGCGCGGGCACGCCAAGAGCATCCAGCACGTCCGTCAACGTGATGCCCCATTTGGGAGGCATGCTCGGGCTGCCGTGCAGCGCAGTTGGAAGACCGCAAGCCGCAAGCACGAAGGCGGTCGGCAAAGTCGCGATGAACGTACGCGAGCGTCCGTCGTAAGGTCCGGCGCAGTCCATGCTGCCGGGAACCGGATAAGAAACGGTGCGTTTACGCAGCGCGTCGATGAAGGCTTTAATCTCATCCGGCGATTCCATTTTGATTCGTTCGGCTACTAGAAACGCTCCCATTTGAGCCTGTGTAGCGCCGCCTGTCAGTATGAGCTCGGCTGCTTGGGAAGCCTCTTCATACGAAAGATCTCTCGCACCGCGTTTGCCGCGGCCAACTTCTTTTAGTAAAGATATCATCGTTTCCGGCCTCCTTGATTCTGATCTTGTAGTATTTGATACACCTTGACGATGGAGGTAGCGACATCTGCCATGCGTTTGCGCTCATTCATGGCTTGTTTTCGCAAAAAATCGTAGGCTTCCGCTTCGGAAATGCCTTTAATCTCGCATAAGATCCGCTTGGCTTGATCGACCCATTTGCGTTCCTCCAGCTTGGAGAGGAGCTGCTCGCGTTCCTGCTGCCACTCTGTGCGCCTGAAATAGTGATTCACGCCCAGAAGCAGCGCGCAGTGAATGTCAAGCGGACTCATCGTTGAACCGATTAAACCATCTATACCTGCATCTATTTTGCACTCGTTAGAAGGAAAAGTGTGCATATCGCACCACCAAAAGAGGGGGAGGCTGCGCTGAGCCAGCACACGCGTGCGCCATGTCTCCACTTGGCCCGGGTTTACACTTAATAATACAGCATCGGCCTTAGGAATGAGAAAGGAAATTTCTTTAACCGTAGATGCCGCATAGATGCGAAAGCCCAAATCTTTCAACACCTCGTCAGGAAAAGGTCCGGGGGCACGATTTGAATAGCTCATCTCACTTGCAGATGACGAGGAGGTAGCAGCTGAGCGAATTTGCTTTAACTCATCGATCAGTAAAAATGATTGCAACATGGGTATACCTCCATCGTTAAGCTTTTACCTTATGGCAACTTTATGTGAGGTTTCTTGGTTGGATGAATGATTATACGGCACAACTATAGCATATGCATATGTTTTTTGTCGATATAGTAGGGGGGACAGTCGCTCGAAAATATTTTGTGTCATTTTTATTGACACGAACTCGAAGCCGTACTATAATCAAACTAGAAATCGGCACAATGATGTGCCACAAACGAAGGCAATGGCGCCTATCCTCTTACAAATTCGTAACCGGATAGGCTTTTTACGTTTACTTAGTCGTATTTAACATGCTGTTCACGAAGATGTGGCAGCAGTGGCGAAGAGGCCGATAACATCCCAATGCAGGAATGGGTATGTTTGTCGGCCTTTTTCCATGGTAGTATAGACGCTAATGCAAGTTTGGGCAGGAAAAAAAAGAAGGCGAAAAGCCTCACAAAGGGAGAGGAAAGATCATGGTTGATCGGAAAAGTTTTTTGCAAGTCGGACACAAAGGGTCATTGTTCAGTTCATTTTTGTATTTTGACATGAGCTTCATGGTTTGGGTGCTGCTAGGACCGCTGGCGGTCATTCTGGCTAATGATTTCCAGCTAAATGCCGCCGAAAAAGCGAACCTTGTTGCCCTGCCTACTTTAGGCGGAGCGGTGCTGCGGCTTGTGCTTGGCGTTCTGACCGATAAGATCGGTCCTAAGCTTACCGGACAAATCGGATTGTCGCTAACCTTGGTTCCTTTATTCTGGGGATGGCAGTTTGCCGACACCATGGGCGATATGTACTTCGTGGCGTTGATGCTCGGTATTGCCGGTGCAAGCTTTGCCGCCGCACTACCGCTTGCAAGCTCTTGGTATCCGCCGCAGTATCAGGGCCTCGCGATGGGAATCGCCGGAGCGGGGAACAGCGGAACGATCTTCGCAACGCTCTTTGCTAACCGGCTGGCCCAGCATTATGGCGATTGGCACGTTGTTTTCGGTATTGCGATGATTCCGATTGCCGCGACTTTGGTTATCTTCAGTCTATTGGCCAAAGACAGCCCGAATAAACCGGCGCCCAAAACAATTGCCGAATACGGCAAAGTTTTGAAACAAAAGGACTCTTGGTTGTTCTGTATTTTATATAGCGTAACGTTTGGCGGTTTCGTCGGGATGTCGACCTATTTAACCATTTTCTTCAATACGCAGTACGGTCTCTCGCCGGTTCGCGCAGCCGATTTTACAACCCTGTGCGTGATAGGCGGAAGCTTCTTCCGTCCGGTAGGCGGTTGGCTGGCCGATAAAGTCGGCGGCATTCGGATGCTGATGGGGCTATATGGGGTTGTCGTCTTGATGATGGCGGGAATTTCTACGCTTCCGGCACTGCCTGTGACAACGGTCTTGTTATTTGTGGCCATGATGGCTTTTGGCATGGGCAATGGTTCGGTGTTCCAGTTGGTGCCGCAGCGGTTTAAAGCGGAAATCGGCGTTGTAACTGGAATTGTTGGCGCAGCAGGCGGACTGGGCGGTTATTTTTTGCCTAAAATTTTGGGGAATGTGAAGTTAGCGACAGGTTCTTTCTCGCCGGGCTTTCTCATTTTGAGTGCGATTGCGGCATGCTGCATCATCTTGATCGCGATTGTCCAGAGGGAGTGGAAGCGCAGCTGGATTGGCGAGGGCGGCAAAGTGAAAATGACCCCGACGGGTATGGACAGTGTTCATGCGTAGCTACATGTAGAGAGGAAGATGAGACTATGACGCAAAAAGAAAAGCTGGTTTTAGTCGGAAACGGGATGGCGGGTGTTAATGCGGTTGAACACTTGCTGAAACTTGCTCCTGATAAATATGAAGTAATTATTTTTGGCACAGAGCCTCATCCGAATTATAACCGGATTTTGCTATCCTACGTACTTTCGGGAGATTCCAAAGTCGAGGATATCGTCATCCATCCTTATGAATGGTACGCAAACAATAAGATTACGCTCTATACCAACCAAACGGTAACGGAAATCGATACGGCGGCTCAAACCGTAACAAGCGATAAAGGAGTAACGGTTTCCTACGATAAATTGATTTTGGCAACAGGGTCCAATCCTTTTATGATTCCGCTGCCTGGCGCAGATAAAGAGGGGGTTATGGCCTACCGGACCATCCGCGATTGTGAAATCATGATTGAATCGGCAAAAAAATATAAAAAAGCAATCGTCATCGGCGGCGGCTTGCTCGGATTGGAAGCGGCGAGAGGCTTCTTGAACTTAGGAATGAATGTGGATGTTGTGCATATCGGCGACGCGATCATGGAGCGTCAATTGGATTACACAGCGTCTAAAATGCTGCAAGCAGCTCTGGAAGAGCAAGGGATTAACTTCTTACTGGAGAAGCAATCCGCAGAAATCATCGGTCATAAACGAGTTACCGGTTTGAAATTCAAAGACGGCACAGTGGCGGAAGCCGATCTGATCGTCATGGCGGTAGGCATTCGCCCGAATGTAGCGCTTGCCAAAAGTTCAGGCCTGGAGTGCAATCCCGGCATTATCGTCAATGATTACTTACAAACAAGTGTTCCCAATGTGTATGCGGTTGGGGAATGCGCAATGCACCGTGGCATTGCATATGGCCTAGTGGCGCCGCTCTATGAACAAGGTGCTGTGTTAGCGAAGCATTTGGCAGGCGTGGAAACGGCTCCTTATGAAGGCTCCGTTCTCTATACGAAGCTGAAAGTATCCGGTGTTGACGTATTCTCAGGCGGGAAATTCGGGGATGAAGAAGGAACGAAAGCGATTCGCATTGACGATGAGTTTACCGGCGTGTACAAGAAAGTCGTGATTAAGGAAAACAAAATCGTCGGCGCGGTGCTCTTTGGAGATACGGCGGACGGCACAAGGCTTATGCAAATGATTCGCGAAGAAACGGATGTCAGCGGCATGGCTAAGACTGCGATTTTGACGGATGCAGAGGGCGGAGGCGGTGCGGCTTCCGGTGTCGCCGATATGAAGGACGAGGCGATTATTTGCGGATGCAACGGCGTAACCAAAGGGACGATCTGTTCCGCGATTAAAGAGCAAGGTTTAACCTCCGTAGAAGAGGTGAAAAACTGCACGACGGCTTCCCGTTCTTGCGGCGGCTGCAAACCACTTGTCAGCGATCTGTTAGCTTTCACGCTTGGCTCCTCATATGATAAGAGCGCTGCAAAAGAGTCGATATGCTCTTGCACGGACCATACGCGGGATGAAGTTGTTCAGGCGATTCGGGAAAAAGGCTTGTCGCATGTACGCGAAGTCATGAGCGTGCTCAGTTGGGAAAATGAAGAGGGCTGCTCCAAGTGCCGCCCTGCGCTCAACTACTATTTGGGAATGGTTAGTCCCGAAACTTATATAGACGACAGCACTTCGCGCTTCGTCAACGAGCGGATGCATGCGAATATTCAAAAGGACGGCACCTACTCGGTAGTTCCGCGAATCTATGGCGGCGTAACGAACCCGACCGAATTGAAACGGATTGCCGAAGTGGCGGAGCAATTCAAGGTCCCGACCGTGAAATTTACCGGAGGACAGCGTCTTGACCTGCTCGGCGTGAAGAAGGAAGACCTTACGGCGATGTGGGAAGCGCTTGATATGCCCTCGGGCTATGCGTATGGTAAAGCGCTGCGTACCGTCAAAACATGCGTCGGCGAAACCTTTTGCCGGTTCGGCACCGGCGATTCCATGGCGGTGGGCATCGAGCTGGAGAAGCGTTTTGAGCGTTTGAACACACCGGCCAAGGTGAAGCTGGCTGTATCGGGATGTCCGCGGAACTGCGCGGAATCCGGCATTAAGGATTTAGGCGTTGTATCCGTAGATGGCGGTTGGGAGCTGTATGCCGGAGGCAACGGCGGTGTGAAGGTACGCGTTGGCGATCTCTTGGCAACCGTGAAAACAGAGCAGGAAATTATCGAGTATGCCGAAGCCTATCTGCAGTATTACCGTGAAACCGGTAAATACGGCGAGCGTACAAGCGAATGGGTACACCGTTTGGGCATCGAGCATATCCGTGATGTCGTTCAGAATGAGGAAGCGCGCAAACCGTTATGCGACCGGATGGACGGGGCGCTTGCCGTGACGAAGGACCCTTGGAAACAAGCGATCGAAAGCCGGAAAATTCAGCGCGATCTGTACGAAGTCGTTGAACTCGTCTAATCAATCGCTTAGGAGGAGAAGACCATGAAAACACAAGATAAGCAAACGATTTGGGTTGAGGCCGTATCCTATGAAGATTTAGCGGTAAATACGGGCAAAACGATTCGTTATCAAGGGGAAGAGGTAGCCCTCTTCAAGATGAAAAGCGGCAAGCTGACCGCCATTCAAAACCGCTGTCCGCACAAAGAAGGCGTGCTTGCCGAAGGCATTGTCTGTGATGAGCATGTTTTCTGTCCGATGCATGACCGCAAAATTCATCTTCCCTCGGGTCTCGTGCAAGCTCCGGATACAGGCTGCGTACAAACGTATTCGACGAAAATACACGAGGGTACCGTATTCATCGGATTTTAAGTCTCCAGAAGACCGTATTCAGCTTAGTTGGCTAGGCCAAAGAACTAAGCTTGTACGGTCTTTTTCTGCGCCCAGAAGCTTCAAAATTTCCTGCTCGGGAGCATCGGAAATCCGAACGCCGTTCCATGTGTCGACGACGATTTTACGCAGCTGATGCTGTTTAAGCAATTGCCGGAACAGGAGGCGCAGTTCATGGACGGTCTCCGCCTGATCATGGCTGCGGCTGCTTAGCTGATAAATGCGCTTCCCGTTGTTTTCAATCCAATACAACCATTCGCTCCCTTTGAGCGCTAAATAGTTGCCGCTTTTGCGTGAGAAAGAAACGCCGGCCTTCTCAGGCCATGGGACCAGCAGTCCACAAGGATTAGCCGGATCGACAGCACTGACCAGCGTAAATGCAGGCTGCCGGTCCGAATCTATCGGCGCTGGCTGATGCAATTGCCGGATGAAATCTTTTGTTGCGAATTGGAGCGCATGCAAATCGGCGATAAACAGTCCTCGAACGACAAGTCCCCACTCCTCCAGCTGACGCAGAGCGGTATGAACGGCTTCCCAGGGGAACGGACATAGCGCAGCGACCAGATCTTTGGTGATAAGACCGAATCGCTCTAAGAGATGATGCGTCCACTGCATAGCGGAAGCTTGCCTGTCAAAGGCGGGATTATGCAGCGTGTTCAGGGCATACCAGCGGCCAAGACCGGACTGGAATTTATCTCCTTTCTTCGCAGAGGAAGCGCCCGCGGCATGAAGCCGCAGAGGAGCGAATTGATCGTTAGCGGCATGCCCCTCCCACACGAGGCCTAGTAATTGTTCCAACAAGGCGGATGGGGCCCTCCCGGTTTCAAGCCCAAGCTTGCTGAGAAAGATAGCTCCTTTATCCTGCATGAGGCTGAGAAGACCCGGATCGGAAGCGGGCTTATGGCGTATGGCGGCAAGGCAAGGATCATAAAGCGCAGAGCTTTCCGATAGAAAAAAGGCGATGCGGCCTTCTTTTTCGTCGGGTTCTTTGCGGCCGATCCACATGATTTCACCTGATGAGCACAAGGTGTCGAGGTCCTGCTTCCGGTAGGACAGCTGTCTGGTCGGGAACAAAACCGACTCCCACAGCGAAACGGGCAGGAAGAAGCCTTGCAAATCGGAGATGATTTCCCGCAGCCGTTCCATGCCGGAAGCGTCCGTTCTGTTTGTTAACTTCCGCATGAGCGGCATATGCGTCAAGAAAGTCATCGGGAGAATCGCCGAGCTGTCTCGTCTAAGCACCTGCAGCGATTGGCGTATTAACCGCGATGCGACCTTGCTGCTCGTCCAAAGCGATTCCAATTCAGGATCGGCGAAAGGTGCAGGCTCAATGATCCGTGCGCGTACCGCTTCCGCAACCCAGCTCGCAACAGACGCAGCCTCCATCCCGTAGCGGGCCGCAAGCTCCTCCTCGGTGAAGCTCAGTTTCCCGTCGGCATATCTTTGGAAGACGAACGTTCTAGCTAGAGGATCTTGGTAGAGAGAAGAATAAAATGCCACCTCATCGCGGCTTATATAACGACTCTCCCCGGTGAACGGAGCCTCTGCCGCTTTGCCTTGCTCAAGCAGTTCATGAATCCAGGCGCTGGCTGACGATTCGGAGGCCGAGCCAGCTTTGGCGAGCTCGGTGACGGAAGCATCGCCGCGTTCTTTTAAATAACGCAGCACAGGCTCAGCGGATGTCCACGCTGCTTCCGTTGTGGCGAGACGCTTCTCTTCGGCTTCGATGACCTGGGGGCTTATCACGTTCCTGATGGTCTCCGCTCCGAAAATATCGGCCGCCATCTGCCTGCTGAAGCCGAGCAATTCTACCTGCAGATCCTGGGATAAGCTATCTGATTCATATATTTTCTGGGCCACGTAATCGGATTGAAATTGAGCCGCCAAAGGAGACGGGAAATGGTTGCGATGAACGGCAAAATGAATGTCTCCTGCTTGAATGGCTTCCAGAATGACTTGAAGGTGGCCCATATCGACATGTTCTTCCAAGCATTCACGCATTGCCTCTTGAAAGAGCGGGAAACGCTCCTTGAAAGGCAGAGCTTCTTTCATAAGCTCTTGTCCGCGGAGCCGCTTGAGCCAGGCAGGCATTCTCGTAAAGCTGCGGGAAAGCAGCAGGGAAGTTTCCGCCAGCCGCTGAAAGGCGGCGCCAAACATGCCGGACTCAGCGACAGCTCCAATAATCATCTGCTCAGCTTCCATATAAGAGAGAGACATGATGTCAGACACAATCGATTCCTGGTAGCTCGGAAAAATCAGTTCGATCCCATTATCTTTGGCATTCGTGTAGAGGGCTGTATGCCCTTTGTGGATAAGTTGCTTCTCCAGAGCCATTAGCCAAGTTCGGTTTACTTTACGGCCGAACAAGCTGTGAAGCACATAATGGGTTTGGTTCTGTTCATCGGCAAACGCTTCAATTACAACCGTACGATCGGTCGGCACCGTATTGACCGCAATCTGATTGCGGATGAGTCCGATCAGAGATTGGCTGGCTTCCGCATCAAAGAAGTACTGCTCCATGAGCCATTCTTGGACGTCCAGATCTCCTTGCGTGCGCGACTCTCCAAGCAGGCGATCCCGCATCTCACGCCAGAGCAGCCCCGTCTGCACGCCGAGCTGATAAGACTTTCCGCCGGTTTCCCCGCGCCAGAAAGGGATTTCGCTGTACCGGTTGTCGGCTTCCTGCACGTAGATGCGCTCCGGACGCTTGCGGACGATTCGCCAAGAAGCCGTACCCAGCTGGAAAACGTCGCCGATCGACGATTCGTGAATGAACTCCTCATCCAGCTCGCCCAGATGAAGGCCGGTCTCGTTATGATGCACGGGGTAGGCCGTGCTTTGGGGAATGGTGCCCGCGCCCGTCAGCGCGGCCATCTGTGTGGCCGCCAATCGTTCCAGGCGGCCGGTTTCGCGGTCCCATGCGATGAGCGGACGCGCAAAGGGATACAAGCCCGCGAGCACCTCCAGCATCGCGAGCCAGCGTTCCTGCGGCACCTCGCGGAAGGAGTCGCTCTGCGCGAGCAGGCGCGCCAGAAGCGCAACATGCAGCTCGTCGCCCATGGCGGTCATGGCGACGAGCTGCTGCGCCAGCACATCGAGGCTGCCCCGCGGAATGCGGATGGCCTCGATGTCGCGCGCCGCGATCCGTCGGCCGAGCACCGCGAGCTCCGGCAGCAAGCTGCGGCTGCGCGCGAGCAGCACGCCGCGGGAGACGCTGCCGACGGCGTGGCCGGCGCGGCCGATCCGCTGGATGCCTGCGGCAGCGGTGAAGGGCGAGTCGATCTGGATGACCAGATCGACATGGCCGACGTCGATGCCGAGCTCCAGCGACGACGTGGCCACCAGGCAGCGCAGCTCGCCGGCCTTGAGCTGGCGCTCGACCTCGAGCCGGGTCTCGCGGGCGACGCTGCCGTGGTGGCTGCGCGCGATCTCATGGCCGACATGGTCATTGAGCCGCAGCGTTAACCGTTCGCACAGCCTGCGGCTGTTGGCGAAGATGAGCACGGTGCGGCAGCCTTCCATCAGCTGCAGCAAGCGCTCGACAAGAGGCGTCCAGATCGCCTCTTTATCCGCCCCGGCGCGTGCCGGCTCCGGCATCGTCACCTGCAGCGCGTAATGCTTCTCGGCCTTGCTTTCGATAATCGCGACGGGACGCGGCTCATCCGACTCCCATCCGCCGAGAAAACGGGCGACCCGCTGGATCGGTTTCTGGGTAGCGGAGACGCCGATCCGCTGAACGGATCGCCCGCACCACATATCCAGCCTTTCCAGCGTCAGTGACAAATGCATGCCGCGCTTATCGGCAGCCAGATCGTGAATTTCGTCGACGACGATCTGTTCTACGCTCTTAAGCATCTCCCTTGCGCGCGGGGAAGTAAGCAGCAGGTAGAGCGACTCCGGGGTCGTCACCAGCAGATCCGGCGGGTGTTTCAACATGGAGGCTCGCGTGCTCTGTGTAGTATCGCCAGTACGAACGCCTACACGGAGTCCGTGCCAGGCGGCATCCTTTTCAAGCGTGGTGGAAGCAAGCTCTTCGATTTCGTTTATATAATGAAACAAATGATCGTGAATATCGTTGTTTAGCGCTTTAAGCGGGGTCACCACCAGCACGCGAACACCGGGGGCGTAAGCGTTGCCGTGCGCCTGCTTCTTTTTCACAATACCGTCCATGCAAGGCAGTAAAGCTGCCAAGGTTTTGCCTGAACCCGTAGGGGAAGAGATGAGGGTATGCGTGCCGGAGCTTATTTCCTTCCAAGCCTGTTTTTGCACGTCAGTGGGTTCGCCGAAGCGCGAAATAAACCATTTCCTCAGTAGCGGATGAAACGGTGACAGCGATGCATCCGGTGTAGGCGTCATTCTATCTTCACTCCCTTGCACACAATTTCTTCCAACATAGCATAGTGCAGGCGTTTTCGCCAATGGAGAGACGGTTCGGAACAGAAGGCATTCATTGGAAAAATTTTGGATGGAAAATGAAAGATCACCCTCCTAAAAATAACCATATCCACGAATTGTTCTGATAGATGTATCAATCTTAGAATAAGGAGTGTGAGTGAAGCTTGATGTTCAAAAAACTAATCGCGACTGGCCTAGCTTTTGTAACGATCATGGGAAGCAGCACTGCCGTTTTAGCCAAAGACAATGACAACAACCGCAAAGATGACGGGAAATACGAAATCCATCTCACCTTTAACGATTTGAAGAGCGCGGAGTGGGCGATACGCTACATTGCGAGTTTAGCCTCGCAGCGTGTATTTGAAGGGTATGAGGATGGGACTTTTAAACCGCAGAACACCGTTTCGCGCATTGAAGCGATTACGGCGGCCGTTCGTCTCATGGGACTTCGCAGCCAAGCAGAATCACCATCCAAAATGAGCACTCATCTCAATTTTAAAGATGCCAATAAAGTTCCTTCCTGGGCCGTCGGCTATGTAGCTGTTGCGGTAGAAAACGATTTATTTGCCGAAAATGACGACAACGTTCAGCCTCAGAAAGAAGGCGACCGGCTGTGGGCGACAACGCTTTTGGTCAAAGCTTTGAAGCTCGACGCTCAGGCCAAAGCGAAAATGAATACGACGCTGCCCTTCAAGGATGCGAAGCAAATCCCGGCAGGATCCGTCGGTTATGTGGCCGTTGCCATTGAAAAAGGCTTAGTGGACGGCTTCGAAGACAATACGTTCAGGCCAAGTCAGCCTGTGACAAGGGCTCAGCTTGCCGCATTGCTTGACCGTACAGGAGGTCAATTGCCTGATCAAGGTCAAGGAAACAACACACTAACGGGAACCGTAAACAGTGTTGTCAACGGCAATGCACTTGTGATGACAAGCTCAGGAAAGACAACTACCTATTCCTTGCACCCGGATGTTTACATTTACCGGAACGGGATCAAAGTGAGCCCTTCCGCCCTGCAAGCTGGGGACGAAGTGAGCGTGAGAACTTTTAACAATCAAATTATTTATATTGAAGTGACCAAATCCGTGCAAACAACCATTAACAGCGGTACAGTAAGCGCAGCGGTTGCGAACAATACATTGACGTTTACGAAGTCGGGCGTTACATCTTCTTTGCTGCTTCATCCGGATGTCGTCGTATACCGCAACGGTGTCCGAGTGAATCCCGGTGAGCTGAAAATCGGCGATGAAATTAACATTCGCACCTCAGATAACAAAATTATCTTTATCGAGGTGACCAAGCCGGTTGTTCCGATATCCAGCAGCGGTACAGTCGCTGCCGTCGTGAACAGCAATGTGCTGAAGCTTACGAAATCAGGTGTTGTAACCGACTATACCCTGCACCCGGACGCGGTTATTTATCGCAATGGAGTGAAGGTTGCCGCTTCCGCCCTGCAGGTTGGCGATGAAGTGAACGTTCGGACGTCGGAGAATAAAGTTATTTTTGTTGAAGTCACACAAACAGCGCAAGCCATTACGAATAGCGGAACCGTTACTGCCGCTGTGAGCAACAACGTACTTAAACTTCAGAAGAGCGGCGTGAATTTTGAAATAGCGCTCCATCCGGATGTCGTCGTGTACCGCAATGGGGTGAAGGTTGCTGCTTCCGCCCTGCAGGTAGGGGACGAAGTGAATGTTCGGACGTCGGAGAACAAAGTTATTTTTATTGAAGTCACACAAACAGCGCAAGCTATCACGAATAGCGGAACCATTACTGCCGCTGTGAGCAACAACGTGCTGAAACTCCAGAAGAACGGCGTCAATTTTGAAATCACGCTTCATCCGGATGTCGTCGTATACCGCAATGGCGTGAAGGTTGCGTTATCCGCGCTTCAGGTTGGCGATGCCGTCAACGTCCGCACTTCGGAGAACAAAGTCATCTACATCGAAGTGACCAAAATGGTGCAGCCGATTACAAACAACGGCACCGTGAGCGCAGTGGTCAGCAGCAACGAATTGAAGCTTACGAAGGCGGGAGTTACCACAACGTTTACGCTTCATCCGGATGTGATCGTCTATCGCAACGGCGTGAAGGTCGGGGCGGTTGATCTCAAAATCGGCGACGAGGTCGATATTCGCACCTCCGACAGCAAAGTCATTTATATAGAAGTAACCAAAATGGTGGATGAGAATTTGCCGTTTGAACTTCAGGGGAAATTGAAAGGAACGACCCTGAATGCCCAGGGCGGACTTGCTACGATTTCTATCGTGCAAACGATCAATGGCAAGGAGGAAACGACCATTTACCAAGTGGCTTCCGGCGTGACCATCTCCGGCAACTTGGCGCTGTTCAAGGAAGGGCGGCTTATACAGCTGAATGGTACGAATAAGGTTGTGACGTCGATCACGATAAAGTGATTGAGGGAGTATGTTAAGAAGCCTTGCGGGGCTTCTTTTTTTATGGTTTTGGCGGGCTTTGAGAGAGCCGAAAAGGCCCTCTCGGGAGAAGCGTGGGCGAGGATTGGCGGTGAGACGTCCGAAAAGGCCACCTCGAGTGCTATTTTCCTCGGAAATGGGGAAATTACTGCGCGAGCGGTCTAAAAAGGCCTTCTCAGGAGCCGTTAAGGCCTTTGATTATAGTGAGACGTCCGAAATGGACGTCTCACTGACCGATGCGGCTTTATTCTGAGCCAGCTGAGCCAGTTCGAGCGGCCTGGCCTCGACTTTTGGGCAGGGGGGCGAGGGCATCGAACCCCGAACCCACCCCCGAAC